>JADFHR010000166.1 GCA_022567015.1 Pseudomonadota bacterium | reverse complement strand
CCGAAAAATTAGCCTCCACACGACGCTTCCGGCAGACTGGAAATTCAAGACTCGAAAAGGTACAATCCGTCACCGCCAAATCCCTCCGTTTGAGACAATCCATCTAATTGAATCATAACGGATAATCAGGATTTGGCGGTGCCTTTTCGTGAATCTTTCGGGCTAGTGCACCGACTCATTCGGAAGGTACAGGTAGCCGGTCGATCTTGGCGAGGATTGTTTCGGAGGATTTGGTCCAGACGAAGGGCTTTGGGTCATGGTTGTGTTGCTCGATGTAGCGGTTGATGGCGGCTTGGAGATCGACGACGGAGTGAAACACGCCACGCTTGAGGCGCTTGCGGGTGAGCGCGGAGAAGAAGCCTTCCACGGCGTTCAGCCAGGAGGCGGAGGTTGGCGTGAAATGGAAGACCCAACGGGGATGGCGCTCCAGCCAGGCCAGGACTTTCGGGTGCTTGTGGGTGGCGTAGTTGTCGACGATGGCGTGGATCAGCTTGCCCGGCGGCACCGCACGCTCGATGGAGTTGAGGAAGCGGATGAACTCCTGATGGCGGTGCCGCTGCATGCAGCGGCCGATCACGGTGCCGTCGAGGACGTTGAAGGCGGCGAACAGAGTGGTGGTGCCGTGGCGCTTGTAGTCGTGGGTCATGGTGCCGCACTTTCCGGGCTTCAGCGGCAGCCCGGGCTGGGTGCGGTCGAGGGCCTGGATCTGAGACTTCTCGTCCAGCGACAACACCATGGCGTGGGCTGGCGGGTTCATGTAGAGGCCCACGATGTCTTCGACCTTTTCGGCGAAGGCCGGATCGTTCGACCGCTTGAAGGTGCGGATGCGATGCGGCTGGAGCCTGTGCGTCGCCCAGATGCGCTGCACCGAGCGCAGGCTGATGGCGACCGCCTTGGCCATCGCCCGGCCGGTCCAGTGGGTGGTCTCACCCGGCGGTTCCGAGCAGGTAAGCGCCAGCACCCGGGCCACGGTCGCAAAAGGCAGCGGCGGCTTGCCGGGCGGCCGGGACTTGTCGCGCAGCAGACCGTCCACACCCTGCTCGCCATAGCGCCGCTGCCAGCGCCAGACCGCCGGCCGGCTCACCCCGGCGCGGCGCGCCACCTCGGCCACCGGCAATCGATCCGCGGAAAACAGAACAATCCGAGCCCGCTGTACATGCTTGAGCGGGCGGCTCCGATCGCCGGCGACAGCGGCCAGTCGCGCGCGGTCCTCGGCTGCCACGATCACGCAGATATCCTGTGCCATGCCCATAGACTCGCATGCCTGCGGGAGTTCGTGAATCCTGTGTTTGCGTCAGTGCACTAGATGATGCCCTTTGATGCCGTCTTTCCTCGGGCGGGGCGAAGGCAGATCAAATAACTGAATTGGTAGGGTGCCCAGTTCATCCGATGGCAGCTCGATTTCCGAAAGCGGCGTTAACCACTCGATCCTCGGAGACGGGGTGAAGTCGGCGAATTCTCTGGCGACCGATCCGTCTCTTTTCGAGAGTGCCCAAGCGACGTTTCGGATTTCTTCCTTTAGGCCTCCTGGCACATACGGGTTGCTGGTAACTTGTATCGCAGACGCCACTCTTGAACCTAACCCACCGCCATCGAGTCGGGCCCACTCGATTAAGGTGTTATTCAATAGTTTAAACTCGTCTTTCCAACGTTTGTTGGCGATGAAAGGAATGGGCTCAACACCTTTCGCCCGCCAATCCTTTTCCGCGTTGAGACGCCCTGAATCAGTCGGGGGATGATTAGCCAAAACATACGCGTTCCGGAATTGTCCGTCGTGGCGCATATCGGCTGCAAGAGCGTCAATCAGATAGCTGACAATCGGATCATTCAGGCTGTATCCAACAAAAAGCACGGTATATTCGCGAAACAACTCCACGATAAATCGTGCGGCCCAACCGTCACGAAGATAGGCACGCCCGAAATCACCACTGGTCAAAACCAAGTCCCGACCTTTTGGGTCGCTCTTACGATCTATCCGGCCATGGAGATATGTCAGGTGGCGCCAAGACTCAATTCGTGGCGGGCCAAGCCGAGGAGCGGACTGAATGGCCGTCAAATCGGGGTCGGCGAGCTTAAAGCGATCGTCGAAATTAGTAGTGATCAGACGGCACCCGTCGTTTTCGGTTTTTGCGAGGTTTAAAAGAGCGCCGTGTATGATCAACGGATCGGTGAAGGGTATGGTCAGGCTATCCATTATCTTGTCGCGCATTACGGTAGTGCCTACTTCTTTTTCTAGAATCTGCAATGCCCGATCAAATTGGTTTTCGTGAAAAGCTGTATCCCAGGGTTCCTTGGCGTCTTTCTTCATTTCCGCTAGCGGTACACCACATTTTTCGAATGCGTCTTTGACCAACCCCTCAAATCCCGGCAATCCCGTGTAGTATGAAATCCCGGCTCCACAAAAGAAAACCAGGCGACCATCTTCATGGGCGCGTAGCACTTCAAAGGGAATTGCCGGACCGCTGGGAACGAAGGTTTTCATTTCACGGCGTCAGTGGGCCATGAACAGGGGGACCGTCGCCTCCGCCAGGACGTGCCGGGTGACGCCGCCGAGGATCAACTGGCGCATGCGGCTGTGGGTATAGGCCCCCATGACGAGCAGGTCGGTGCCGGCGTCGGCGCACTCCCTGAGCAGGGCCGCTCCGACGGAACGGTTCGTCGCCGAGAAGAATTTCGTCTCCGCCCGGACCCCATACCAAGCCAGGTAAGCCGCCAGCTCCGGGGCGGCCGAGGCGGACGTGCGGTCGCTTTCGACGGTCAGAATGACGACCCCGTCCGAGCGCTTGATGTAGGGCAGGGCGGCGGACACCGCGCGCGCGGCCTGGGCGCTGCCGTTCCACGATATGGCCACCTTGCGGCCGAGCCCGGCGGGGGCGCTGGGCGGCGCCACCAGCACCGGGCGGCCGGTTTCGAAGAGGGCCGCGTTCAGGGTCATGACCGAGGTTCCCTCCAATTGCGACGTCGGCCGGCCGACGACGATCAGGTCGACGAGCCGCCCCCGCCACGCCGTGGCCTCGTCCTCGCGGCCCGTATCCTCGGTCCAGGTCGCCGACACCTTTTCCGCCGGGGCGGGTTTATCGACCACGGCAATGCCGTGCTCGGCGCACAAGCCGTCGAACATGGCGCGTGCCTTGGCGGCCCGCTTGGCGGCCTCGGTCTCGGCCAGTTCGATCATTTCCTCGATCATGGTTCCCGACATGCCTTCGCCGAGCAGGGGCACGGCGTCCTTCGGGTCGGCGCGCATGTGAAGAACCTTGACGTTGGCGGCGAGATCGCGGCCGACCATGAACGCCGTCTCCAGGGCCGGTTTCGATGCCTCGGAGCCGTCCAGCGGAACGAGTATGGTCCTGATCCCCATCCCTTCCTCCTTTGCCCGACGGCGCCCGGCAGCCCGGTCTTGCCGAGACCGCCCGGCAACCGTTTGCACGCTCCCATCATGGCCACCCGGAGGAGAAATATCAAAGGGTGCGTTTCAACAGGCCGAAGGGAATCGCTAAGGCGGATGGTCCCGTTTCCCGGTACCCGGATTACAGGCCGATCAGCGCCCGTCCCTTGCCGAGGGTCTCTTCCCTGGGGCCCGAGCTGTCGATCCGGTCCCAGTCGATCTCGCCCACGTCGTAGGCCGCCTGTGCCCGGACCAACCCGGCGTCGGCGTCGGAGACGTTCCTGCGGCGCACCGTGACCCGCCGTTGGCGCGCCTCCAGCGGCGCCTCCAGCCACAGGCCGTGGAACGGCACGTGCGTACTGGCCGAGATCGCGGCGATGGCGCGGCGCTGCCCGGGGCGGGCGAAAACGGCGTCGGCGATGACCGCGTAACCGGCCTCGAGCGCCGCTTGCGCCTCGTCGAACAGGGTCCGGTAGGTCCGTTCCGTCATCGCCGCCGAATAGCCCTCCGGCCCCAGCCGGGCGAGCAGGTCGACACCGGAGAGGCGCTTGCGGATCACGTCGCTGCGCACCACCCGCGCCCCGGGGGGCGCGCCCAGGAACGGCGCCAGTTCCCGGGCCAGGCGCGACTTGCCGGTGCCGGAAAATCCGCCGACGGCGACCAGCACCGGCGGCGACGGCGCGAGATAGGCGAGCGCCCTGTCCAGGTAAGCGCGGGCTTCGGCGCGCGACCGCCGGGCCTCGGCGCGGTCCGTCCGGGTGGCCGCGGCGGCCGCCTCCACATGGGAACGGATGGCGGCGCGCACGGACAGGAACAGGCCCAACGCCCCAAGACCGGCGGTGTCCCCGGTGATGTCCAGGTAGCGGTTCAACGCGATACTGGCCAGCCGTCTCAGTCCCCGGTGGTCCAGATCCATGAGCACGAAGGCCAGGTCGTAAAGCACATCGATGTCGCTCAGGACCGGATTGAACTCGATGCCGTCGAACAGGGTCGGCTTTCCGTCCATGCGAAAGATGTTGCGCAGGTGCAGATCCCCATGGCAGTGCCGGACACGGCCCCCGGCCCGGCGGGCATCGAGAAGCGCCGCGCACCCGTCCAGCGCACGCCGCGTCGCCACGTTCAGCCGCTCCACCTTCACCGGGTCGAGCACGCCGTTCGCGCATTCGGCGAAGGTTTCGGCGTTGCCGTCGACGATCACCCCCATGCCGGCGTGTCCGCCGCCCCGCCCGCGCTCCTCCGCCTCGCCGTGCAGGCGGGCGATGGCGTCGGCCAGATCCTCCATGGCCGGACGGTCGAGGGCGCCGAGCCGGGCCAGGCGGTCGAACAGGGTGTCCTGGTCAAAGCGGGTCATCTTCACCAGCCAGTCGACCGGCGCCCCGTCGCCGCCAAGGCGCAAGCCCCCGCCGGGCTCCCGGGTCACGGCGACGACGCCCAGGTACATGCCGGGCGCGGTGCGCCGGTTGACCGCCACCTCGGCCTCGCAGGCGGCGCGGCGCAGCGCGCTGGTGGAGAAATCGAGATAGGGGAAGCGGACCGCCCGCTTCAGTTTGTACGCCCGGTCGCCGGTCAGGAAGATCACGGAAACGTGGGTCTCCAGCCGTTCCACGGCCGACGCCCCGGCGCCGTAGGCCCGGGGACGGGACAGGAAGGCGATGACGTCGCCTTGATCCTCGACAATCACGGTGAACGGATCCCTGCCTGAACGTTACCTCGCGCGTGTTCCCCCGCCTCAGTCGAAGTCGGCCCGTTTTTCATCCACCCCTTCCGGGTCCTCGTGGATGATCACCTCGGCCTTGGGGTAGGCGCGCTCGATCTCGGCCTCGACCTGATCGGAGATCTCGTGCGCCCGGGTGAGCGTGAGGGCTCCGTCCATCTCCAGGTGAAGCTGAATGAACAGTTGCAGCCCGGACGACCGTGTCCTGAGGTCATGCATGTCGCGCACGCCGGGATGGGCGAGCACGATTTGGCGGATACGCTGGCGCTCGGCATCGGGCAGCTCGCGGTCCATGAGGAGGTTCAGCGCCTGGCGCCCGATCACCGCGGCGCCCCACACGATGTAGACGGCGATGGCGGTGGCGAACAGGGGATCGGCCCATCGCCATCCCAGCCTGGTCGCCAGGATCAGCGACAGGATGACGCTGGCGTTGACCAGCACGTCCATCCTGTAATGCACGGAATCGGCGCCGATGGCGACCGAGCCCGTCTGCCGCACCACGTGCCTCTGGAAAAGCACCAGCACCACGGTCAGCGCGATGGAGAAAACCATCACCGCGATGCCGATCTCGGTGTTCTCCAGGTCCCTGGGCTGGATGAACCGTTTGCCCGCCTCGATCAGCAGGAAGGCCGCGGAGCCGCAGATGAAGGCGGCCTGCGCCAGGCCGGCCAGGAGCGGCTTGGCGAGCGCGATCGCCTCCTTCTCGCTCATCGCCCCCTGTCCCACCCGATCCCGGAGGAGCGTCCCCTCCGGCATGGGTGCAAAGGCGAACAGGCGCTTGCCGGCGTAGGCGCCCGAATCGGCGACCGGGCACAACGCGGCGTGCTCCACCCGCGCCGCCGTCGCGATCTGGGTCGTGAAGGCCGCGAGCACGGCCGCCTCGAGCCCGGCACGGTGCTCCTCGCTGCGGACGATGGCCCCGGCCCCGGCCGCTCGCAGGTCGTGGACCGCGAGCCGTAGCCCCGACAGGGCATCGATCTCGAGCTCGGAGCCCCCGAGGCGATGGCGGAGGGTGACCGTGGCTTTGCCGCGGTGGGTTCGACCAACGATGACGGAGATTAATGCACATCCGACCCGTAGTGCGACGGAACCTGCGAAGACCTGGAAGATGTTTCGTTTTGTATTCGTGGACCCAACTCGGGTCTCCCCTGTACCGCGGCGAACCATCTCCTGGACTGTGATGGGGACTACGAATGCGGCGAGGTGGGTTCGTGCGTGATCGAAAACCGGGGGATCGTCAATTTCCAGAACCAATTCCGGGGAACCGCTAACGGAGTTTGCGTCGATTCCAACACCCCGCGAGATCCGACGACCAACGAACCGATCCCTTTGGCCAATCCGTTGACCGGCGATCCGGTGACTGAATGTTTGCTCAACTTGAGTTGTGCGCTGGCGGGAGTCTCCGGCTGCGTGGGACCGACGGTGTGTCTGGTCAACGGAACCTGCGCCGAAGACTCTGTAGGAGGGTCTAAGGCCGGCTCGGCCTGCACCAACATTACATACCGTGCCGACTGTGGGTTGACGTCTGGCGGCGACACGATCTCGTGCAATGTCGAGCGGGATCTCGAACTGAACGGACGACCGTCGGAATCGGTGTTCCTTCAGAATCATCCGTTTAACTTCAATTCCCTGGCACCCCTGGAACCGCGGGTCTTCAAGTATGACTTCGTGATCCCGAATGCAGTCGGAGCGTTGGACGGATTTGCGGGCGAGGACCTGGTCGTTTCCGCTCGCGTCATGAATCGGAACTTTCCGATGCGCTTCCTGCGCAACCTGATCGGCACCCAGGTGATCCGACCTCCGCTGATCATCGAGGCCCAGGGCGATGCCGACGATCCCGAGCAGTGCAACGACCCGCGCACGATCGACATCGACTGTTTTGTCAAACCGGTGGCGATCCTCGGCAACGCAGAACCCGGCGGGTATGTACAACCCGGAGCGGGTGTCCGCACAAACGTAATTTTGGCTCCGGTTCCGTAAGCCATGCGCATCGGCAACGTGTTGGGAGGAGGGGCAATGCAACGTTTGAGGCGGATGAGACTGGGCTCG
>JADFHR010000008.1 GCA_022567015.1 Pseudomonadota bacterium | reverse complement strand
TCCGGCCATCAGGCATTCGAAAGACGCGGGGTCGGTGGCGTCGCCGCACAACAGGCGATGACGCCCCAGAACCCAGAGATCACCCACCTGGCTGACGGGCTTGGACCCCGGGGCCTCTTCCGGAAGGGCATCGGCTTCGGGGTCGTCTTCGGTCGCCTCTAGGCTTTCGATCAGAAAATCGACTTCCGCCACCTCGAAGCCGGTGATCGTCACGTCGAAATCGATGTCAAGCGCGCTCAGGTACTGAAGCTCGACGGCCAACAGCTCCTCGTCCCATCCGGCATTCTCGGCCAGCTTGTTGTCAGCGATGACATAGGCGCGCTTTTGCGCCTCCGTCATGTGATCGAGAAGGATGGCCGGAACCTTCTCGTATCCCAGCAACGCGGCCGCCTTGACCCGGCCGTGGCCGGCGATGATCTCGCCGTCGGCGTCGATCAGGATCGGGGTCGTGAATCCGAACTCCTTGATGCTTTCCGCAATCTGGCGGATTTGCTTTTTTGAATGCGTGCGGGCGTTGCGCGCGCAGGGCTTGAGAGACGCGATCTCGCGGTACTTGACCTCAAGATCGCGTGCGCCGTCAGACAGTTGTTTCGAAATTTTCGTTTGCCGAGAACGAGGCTGGTTGCGCATTTGTTGGTCCCCTGCGAACCGGGGAACTCCGCGCACAAAAAAACGGAGCCCGGAATGGCCTCCGCAACAGCCACTGGCCTGTTGCGAGCCCTCGGGCACCGCCCTCGATTAAGAAGCTACCTTCGGCCGTATCGCACCGCTAGGGGCACCGCCCCCCGACCTATTCTCGCTTCGGCGTCTTTGAAATAGCAGTTATTTCAGCTTTGTCAACTTAACTGAATCAAGCCCGACACGGCTCCAACAGGCCTTGTCACGAGAATCTGCGTGCTGTTGAGACGGGGGGTCGGTAGGCTGCTCTGATGAGCTTGATCAGTTACAAGTATCACCACTTCCCGCCGAACATCATCCAGCACGCCGTTTGGCTCTACTGCAGATTCACGCTGAGTCTGCGTGATGCCGAAGATCTTTTGGCCGAGCGTGGCATTGAGGTCTCGTACGAAACGATCCGCCGCTGGGTGGCGCGTTTCGGGCCAGCTTACGCCAAGCGATTGAGGCCTCTTCGACCCAAGGCACACTGTCAGTGGCATCTCGATGAGATGTTCGTATCGATCGGAGGACGGCGCATGTATCTCTGGCGTGCGGTCGATCAGGAAGGCGAAGTTCTCGATGTCCTCGTTCAGGCCAAGCGGGATAAGCGTGCAGCGCTCAAGTTGATGCGGAGGCTGCTGAAGAGACAGGGCTACGCGCCAGCGACGCTTGTCACCGACAAGCTGGCCGCCTATGGCGCCGCTGTTCGAGAGCTTGGCCTCACATGCTGGCATCACAAGGCGAAATGGAAAAACAATAGAGCGGAAAACTCGCACCAGCCCGTGCGACGACGAGAGCGAAAGATGCAGCGATTCAAATCACCGGGCTCCGCCCAACGCTTCCTTTCCACTCACGCCGCCGTCTACAACCACTTCAACACCCGCCGACACCTGATCTCCGCAACGGGACATCGCACGAGACGAGATCGCGCCATGGAAACGTGGCGCGAAGTGGCAGCCGCCGCCTGAGGAACTAACCTTCACTGCTGCGGCTCATCCCAACTCAATCTTTGTGACAATGCCTCCACGGGCACTGATTGTCGAAGCGCGTCTTCTCAGATAGGTCCTGATCGGCTGGCACTGGTTCATTCCCCGCGCGTGACATACTGTCTGATGCGGAGCAGAATGAACCCTGGCCAAGTCTGGCCTGCACCGACGCCTGTTTTTGAGTGTTAGCGGACACACGCATGCCCGATGAAGGTAGGCTGGGCCCATGATCAGACATAAAGCGAGATGGTTCTGCGTTTCGATCTTGAAGAGTTTCTCGAATTGTTTATTAATTTAATTCCATGGCTCCCCTCTGAAAGGGGACGCACCAACGTCCAATAAAGGGGATTAGAGGTGGCACTCAAACTTGTCCGGAAGAAAAAAGTGAAGCCTGCAGCCGCTGGCCGCAGAAAGAAGAGCGAGATTGAAAAGTTTAAGGACGCCATTGATGTTCAATTGCGGTTAGCTTCCGGTGAGAAGGTGAAGAAAGGTAAAGGCTTTGCAAAAAGCTGGATGAAGGACGGAAAAGAATACGGTGTCGAAAAGGTTTTGGTGCCGCGGGTAGGCAATCGTCCGCTTTATCCTAAGTCCGTACTTGTCGTTGATATGAACCAAAAGAAACCTCCGACAAAAGAGTTGAAGGAGCTGCGCGGGTTGGCTGCCGACGGAAAACTTTCCAACCGCATTAATATGGCGTTGCGGAAACAGAAGAAGGCTGTAGCGGTTAAAAAGAGCTGACTTGTTTTGGCTGCGCGACCGGGCGTTCGCGATAACCATACGCCATTGCAGCGCTGTCGTGCGCGATGATGCGCGAGAGCCCTTTTTCTAGTGTCGTGCACTGGCGAACTCGAGGCACACATTTGTCGTGCACGACAAGCGCATCGTCGCATGGATTGCTGCGAGCCATGGCCTGGAGGTCTTAGGGACGGGTTGGTCTTACGTCCGCTTCACTCGGAAGAGCTGACCTAGGTTCGGCTGATCTTCAACAGCCGCTAATGACCCTTTGCGGACATTCGTTGGATTGCGGGGTTCAGAAGGTGTGTGTACCGAAAACCCGTGATTTGCGTGCCCTCGTAGCAGGCGGCTGAAACCGCCTCGCAGGGGGCTTTCACCATCCGGGCGCGGCCCCAGGCCGTTGCCCTCTGTGGAAGGCCGGGGTCTAATGTACCTCCGCGTCGTCAGGCCGTTCCTCTGACAGCAACGCCTCAATCGCCTTTATCCAAGTGTCCTGAAGAAGACAGCGAACCACCCTATTACGGGCACCCCCAATAACCATGAACACAATCCTCTCGAACAGGGATGCGTGGCCTAACAAAACAAGCTCCAGAGCCCCAGTGGAGATCAGGCCGAAGACCACCACGCCTCCGAAAAGGAATGCCCAGATCGATAGCGATACCCTGCTGCTCATCGTCCCACCTATGGGTTCACCGGTTGCCACAAGAAAACGGCTGCCGTCTCCTTCTCCCTACATGCCCCGGCCCGCCGCCAGTTTCCGGTAACACTATCTGCCGTTCCCGGGTTCGGCCGCGCCGCGCCTCCGCCCATGCCGCCCGCGTTACGCCGCCTGCCGGTGGGCATCCTTGGCGGTCCGCCCCTCCACCGTCGCCGAGATGTCGCGGGAGAGGGCGACGACGTCTGCCTGCGGCCGGAAAGCGCACATGACGGCCTGGGCCAGCGCCGGCATGAGCGCGATGTCTTTTCGGTCGGGAGACAGCGGCGCCCGGCGCACGGCCCTCACCACGTTCACCATCGATTGGCAAAGCTCGCCCACATGGTCATAGCGGGTCCCCTCCAGGCGGCGGCTGATGTCCTCGGACACGTAGAGCAGGCGATCCAGGCGCGGTACTATGGTCTCGTCCGCCGTCCCGTCTTCGTACAAGGGCACGATCCGCTCCACCAGATTGTTGATCTGGTACGCGTGACGTTCCATTTTCTGTTCGTTGAGCACATTGGCGACCTTGTCGATCTCAGCCTGAAGATCTCCCGCACTGGTGTCGTCCGTCGCCTTGGCCCTGAGGGGATTCGGGACCTCGATCTCGGGATTCTGCTGGGTGCCGGGCTGCGGCGTGGCGCGCCGGTTGGGACCGATGTAATCCGACGTGACGACGAAGGGCTTGCGGTTGCGGGCCAGGTTTAAGACCCGCTCGAACAGCAGGCCCGTGGAAATGGGTTTCGGGATCAGGTCATCGCACCCGGAGTCGAAGATTTTCTTGACCATTTTCGGCGTCGGCGCGGTGATGAGCGCGGTGACCAAGATGAACGGATTGTCGCCGAGCTCGTTGTGGCGGATTTTGTAGACTACGTCGTAGAGGTCGCCGTCCGGGAGCACGGTGTCGCACACCATCAGGTCCACTTTGTTGGCGGCGACCGCCGTCTCGATCACCGACATCCGGTCGGTGACCATGATGTATCGAAAACCCTGTCCATACAGGCCGCCCCGGATGGCGTCCCGGACCTCCCGGTTGGGATCGCCGACGAGCACCCTGATGTTTTCGAAGCTGTAGTTATCCATGACTGGCCCCACGCTTCCCGAATCAGCCGAATATCTCCGTGCCGGCGCCGTCGAACCGCACCCCGAATCCGGCGACCGTTGCACGGCCGGGAGGCAGCTAATGTCCAACGAACGCTCGACGGTATGTATAGGGGCCCGGAAAACCGTCAATTTCTTTGCGTTCGGATGAATCTATCCGCCATTATAAAATACAAATTCAAATAATCAACTTTTGTCATTTGATATATATTCACGCAAAAATTAATAATAATTTTATGTAAATCCGCTTTTCCAGGACAGAAATCGTCGCTTGTGCCGCAAGGCGACACCGGGCCAGGGGTGCGGCGCCGGCGCGGATGCTCTATAGTCGGCACTGGGCAAAGGGTGGTAGGGAAGGATCGATGGAATCGCTGGAAACCGATGTCTGCGTCGTCGGCGCCGGCAACGCCGCCATCTGCGCGGCCCTGGCGGCGCGGGAGCGCGGCGCCGAGGTGACGATCCTGGAGTGCGCGCCGGTTGCCGAGCGAAGCGGCAACACCCGGTTCACCGCCGGCGCCATGCGCGTCGCCTACGACGGCGTGGACGACATCGTCAAGCTGGTTCCCGACCTCAGCGACGAGGAACGCCGCATCACCGATTTCGGCACCTACACCACCGACCAGTTTTTCGACGATATCGCGCGCCTCACCCAGTTCCGGGCCGACCCGGACATGGTCGAAATCCTGGTCAAGCGCAGCCTGGACACCCTGCTTTGGATGCGCTCGAAGGGCGTGCGCTTCGTGCCCATGTACGGGCGCCAGGCGTTCAAGGTGGACGGCAGGTTCACGTTCTGGGGTGGCCTGGCCGTGGAAGCCTGGGGCGGCGGGCCTGGACTGGTGGAGATGTTGTTCGCCGCCGTGGAAAAAGACAAGATCGATGTGCGGTACGAAACCAGCGCCGTTTCCCTGCTCCATGGCGACGACGGCGTGAACGGGGTGCGAGCGCGCCACAAGGGCCGGACGCTGGAGGTGCGGGCGCGGGCGGTGGTGCTGGCCTCGGGCGGGTTCGAGGCGAACGCGGAATGGCGGACCCGCTATCTGGGCCCGGGATGGGACCTGGCCAAGGTGCGGGGCTCCCGGTTCAACACCGGCGACGGCATCAGGATGGCCCTCGCGGTGGGGGCGTCCCCGTGTGGCAACTGGTCGGGCTGTCACGCGGTCGGCTGGGAGCGCAACGCGCCCGAGTTCGGCGACCTGGCCGTCGGCGACGCCTTCCAGAAACACAGCTATCCCCTGGGCATCATGGTCAACGCCCGGGGCGAGCGCTTCCTCGACGAAGGCGCCGACTTCCGCAATTACACCTACGCCAAATACGGCCGCGTGATCCTGGAACAGCCCGGGCAGTTCGCCTGGCAGGTCTTCGACGCCAAGGCCTCTCCCCTGTTGCGCGACGAATACCGCATCCGCCAGGTGACCAAGGTCATCGCCGATTCGCTCGAGGACCTGGTAGGGCGCATCGACGACGTGGACCGCGACCGCTTCCTGCAAACGGTGCGGGAATACAACGCCGCCGTCATGACCGACGTTCCCTTCAACCCCAACGTCAAGGACGGGCGCGGCACCCGCGGTCTCGCCATCCCCAAGTCCAACTGGGCCAACACCATCGACGAGCCGCCCTTCGAAGCCTATTCGGTGACCTGTGGCATCACCTTTACCTTCGGCGGGTTGCGGATCACCCGCAACAGCGAGGTCGTGGACAACGACGGAAACGTGATTCCGGGCCTGTACGCGGCCGGGGAGCTGGTCGGGGGCATCTTCTATTTCAACTATCCCGGCGGCAGCGGCCTCACCGCCGGCGCCGTGTTCGGGCGCATCGCCGGCACCTCGGCCGGGGCGCGGGCGGTGGGCAACGGAACCTGATCGTCCCCCCGGGCGTCCAAGGATTGCCGGCGCCATTTCCCGAAAGCCCCCGGGGGGACCGGGGGGTGTCCCCCCGGGCATCGGAAATGCGGGGGGGCGCCGCCCGAGGCCCCAACAATCTGTTTGCCTGGAAATGGTTAAGGGGCAACAATGCGCACCACCGGGCGGGCCTCCCGAGGCCGCGGTCCGCCCCTATTCCCGGTAAAGTGCCCCATTCGCGGTAAAATGATTAGCGCAGAAGACGGATCCATGAGCGAAAATTCACTGCCGCTGTCCCGATTCACCGTCCTCGACCTGACCCGGGTGCGCGCCGGCCCGACGGCGGTGCGCCAACTGGCCGACTGGGGCGCCGACGTGATCAAGATCGAGCCGCCGGAGTCCATCGACCGCGTGCAAGGCCCGGGCGGTCCCCGCGACGGTCCGGACTTCCAGAACATCCACCGCAACAAGCGGGGCGCGACCCTGAACCTGAAGGAGCCCGAAGGCCTGGCCCTGTTCATGCGCCTGGTGGCGAAGGCCGACGTGGTGGTGGAGAACTACCGCCCCGGCGTGAAGCGGAAACTGGGCATCGATTACCAAGCGCTCAGGCGCGTCAACCGGCGCATCGTCTATGCCAGCATTTCCGGCTTCGGCCAGGACGGCCCCTACAGCGACCGGCCCGGCTTCGACCAGATCGCGCAGGGCATGGGCGGCCTGATGTCGATCACCGGATTGCCGGGACAGGGGCCGGTCCGCGCCGGCATCCCCCTCGCCGACCTGTCCGCCGGGCTGTACGCCGCCATCGGTATCCTGGTGGCGCTCCTCGAGCGCGAGGTGTCGGGCGAGGGCCAGTGGGTGCAGACGTCGCTTTTGCAGGCGCAGATCGCCATGCTGGATTTCCAGGCGGCGCGCTGGCTGATCGACGGCGAGGTGCCGCCCCAGGCCGGCAACAATCACCCGACCTCCATCCCGACCGGGGTCTTCGAGACCGCCGACGGCCATATCAACATCGCCGCCTCGGGCGACGCGATCTGGCGGCGGCTGTGCACGGCGCTCGGCGCCGAGGAGCTTGCGCAGGCGCCCGAGTACGCCACGGGCAAGGCGCGGCGCGAGAACAGGGATGCCCTGAACGCCCGCCTGCAGGAATTCGTTTCGACGCGCACGAGCGCCGAATGGATCGACCTTTTGAATGCGGCAGGCGTGCCCTGTGGGCCCATCTACACCATCGATCAGGTGTTCGCCGACCCCCAGGTCCGGCACCTGGGCATGGCAGCGCCGCTCGAGCACCCGAGACTCGGCGCCATCAAGGTGGTGGGCCAGGCGGTGGCCATGAGCCGGGCCCGGTTCTCCGTGCGCAGGCCGACGCCCGAACGCGGCCAGCACACCGACGAAGTGCTGGGCGAGCTCGGCATGGACGCCGCCGAGATCGCCGGTCTGCGGGAGCGGCACATCATTTGAGCGGCCCAATACCCGTTAAGGCCCCCGGGGGGACACGGGGGGTGTCCCCCCGGCAACGTTATGCGGGGGACGCCCCCGCGGCCCCCGGGAAGGGCGCCGATCCGGTCCCACCGCCGATACGCTGAGGGGAGGCTCCATGCACACCGACAAGATCATCGCCAGAAAGGACGGCGCCATCGGGCGCATGACCTTCAACAATCCCGAGCGCCGCAATGCGATCTCGCTGGAGATGTGGCGGGCCATGCCGGTCATCCTCGACGACATGGCGGCCGACGACGCGATCCGGGTGATCGTCGTCAACGGCGCCGGCGGCAAGGCCTTCGCCTCGGGCGCCGACATCTCCCAGTTCGAAAAACAGCGCTCGTCCAAGGACGCAATCGCCGCATACGGCACCGCCGTGACCAAGGCCTGCACCGCCCTTTCCACCGTGGACAAACCGACCATCGCGATGATCGAAGGCTATTGCATCGGCGGCGGGCTGTTGGTGGCGCTGTGTTGCGACATGCGCATCGCGTCCGAGGATTCGCGGTTCGGGATTCCCGCCGCCAGGCTGGGCCTGGGCTACAAGTTCGACAGCGTCCGCCCGCTGGTCGACCTGGTCGGGCCCACCTACGCCAAGGAGATCCTGTTCACCGCCCGCCAGTTCGACGCCGACGAGGCGCACCAGATGGGGCTTGTCAACCGGGTGCTGCCCGGCGCGGCGCTGGCCGGGTACGTGGACGACTACGCGGCGACCATCGCCGCCAACGCGCCGCTGACCCTGCTGGCGGTGAAGAAGACCATCGGCGAAGTGCTCAAGGACCCGGACGCGCGGGACCTGGCCCTGTGCCAGGCGCTGACGGACGCCTGTTTCGACAGCGCCGATTACACCGAGGGCCGGCGGGCGTTCATGGAGAAACGCAAACCCAACTTCGTCGGACGCTGAGGGGGCCGGGAAAAGCGGGGGATGTCCGAATCGCTGACCACGGCCGACGTGATGGCCGCCTATCTGGCGGGCGCCGGCGTCAAGTTCATCTTCGGGCTGCCCGGCGGGCAGAACATCGAATTCATGGAGGCGGCGCGGCGCCAAGGCCTTGAATTCGTTCTCGCCTGCCGCGAGGGGACCGCGGCCCTGATGGCGGACGCGGCGGGGCAGCTCACCGGCGTGCCCGGGGTGTGCATGTCGACCCTCGGCCCCGGTTCGACGAACCTGGTCAACGGCGTCGCCAACGCCTATCTGGACCGCTCGCCGATGATCGCGGTGTCGGGGCAGATGGGCACCCGCCTGGAGGCCACGTTTACCCACCAGAACATCGACCACAACCGCCTGTTCGCGCCGATCACCAAATGGACGACCAGGATCGTCCCCGAAGCGGCGGCCTCGGTCATGCGCCGGGCCCTCAGGCTGGCCGTGGCGGAACGTCCGGGGCCCGTGCACATCACCCTCAACGCCAACCTGGCGGCGGCCGACGCCGGCGACGCGGAGATCGCGCTTCCTCCCCTCGGCCCCGCCGCGCGCTGGACGCAATCGTACCACGTGGCCGGCGACGGCACCGATCCCGCCAGGCGCCTGGCCGGGGCGCGCCGGCCGGTGGCGCTGGTCGGTAATTCCGCCGTGCGCGCCGGCGCCGGCCCGGCGCTGAAGGGCTTCGCCGAGCGCTTGGGCTGTCCGGTCGTGGTGTCGCCGAAGGCCAAGGGCATTTTGCCCGAGGACCACGCCTATTTCGCCGGCACCCTGGACATGGCGTGCGGCAAGGTGGTGTGGGATTTCCTGGCGTCCGCCGACCTCATCCTCGCCGTCGGCTTCGATGCGGTCGAGCTCATCAGCCCGTGGCGGCTGCGGGCGCCGGTGCTGCACATCGATTCCTGCGAGAACACCGACCAGGTGTACGCGGCGGAGACGGAACTGGTGGGCTCCATCCCGGCCATACTGGAAAGCCTCGCCGATTCGTACAAGGGCCAGGAGAAGTGGTCCGAGAGTGAGGTCCGCGGCCATCGCGAGGCCCTGTTCGGGCTGTACCGCTCGGGCCGTGTCGCCGGCAGGCTGAACCCCAGCGACGTGGTCGACGCGGCGCGCGGGGCCTTCCCCAAGGACACCATCATCACCATGGACGTGGGCTCCCATAAACTTCTCGTCGGCCAGGGCTGGACGGCCTACGAGCCGCGCGGCGTGCTCCTCTCCAACGGCCTGTCGTCCATGGGCTTCGCCCTTCCCGGGGCGATCGCGGCGAAGATGCTGCACCGGGACCGTCCGGTGGTCTGTTTCACCGGCGACGGCGGGCTGGCCATGGTGCATGGCGAATTGCAGCTCGCGTCGTCCCTGGGGCTCGGCCTGGTCATCATCGTCTTCCGCGACGACAGCCTGAACCGCATCGAGATCAAGCAGGTCCAGAAAGGCTACCCCACCGTGGGAACGCGCTTTCACGCCGGCGATCTGGTCGGGCTGGCCGAATCCCTGGGCTGCGACGGGGAGTCGGCCGACACGCCCGCACGCCTCGCCGACGTGCTGGGGCGGGCGACCAAGCTCAACCGGCCGCTGCTCGTCGAGGCACGCATCGATCCCGCCCAGTACACGGTGCAGTTCTAACCATGGTTCTGCAGCTCTTCGCCGACTATGCCGCCGGGGTGCGCGAAGACGCCGTGCCCCCCGAGGCGGTGCACGCCGCCAAGCGCTGCGTCATCGACTGGTTCGCCTCGGTGATCCCGGGCGGTGCCCAGCCACCGGCGACCCTGTTGCGCGAGGCCTTCGCCGACGACCTGGGACACGGGCGCGCGGTCCTCTATCCGTCGGGCCTGCGTGCCCCGGCGCGCAGCGCGGCGCTGATCAACGGCGCCGCCGCCCACACCATCGAGTTCGACGACATCTACCGGGACGCCATCTACCACCCCGGCGCCCCGGTCATTTCGGCGGCGCTGCCCGTGGCCCAGGTGCGGGGCGTCGGGGGCGATGGGTTCCTGCTCGGCGTGATCGCCGGCTACGAGGTCTCCAACCGCCTCGGCGTGGCGGTGAACCCGGCCCATTACGCCTACTGGCACACCACGGGAACCATCGGCGCCTTCGGCGCCGCCGCCGCGGCGTCCTCGGTGCTCGGGCTGGACGCCGGGCGCACCGTGCACGCCCTGGCCAACGCCGGGACCCTGGCGGCGGGGTTGCAGCAGGCCTTCCGCGCCGACGCCATGGCCAAGCCCCTGCACGCGGGACAGGCGGCCGAGACCGGCGTCATGGTGGCGCTGGCGGCGGAGAAGGGCGTCACCGGCGCGCCCGACATCCTGGACGGCGAACGGGGGTTCGGCGCCGCCATGGCCCAAAACCCGGATTGGCGGGCGGCGGCCGACGACCTGGGGCGGTCCTACACCATCATGCGCACCACCTTGAAGGCCCACGCCGCCTGCGGCCACGCCCACGCCGCCATCGACGGAGTCCTGGCGCTCAGGCGCGAACATGCACTCACCCCGGAGTCGGTCGCCACGATCCGCGTCGGGACCTACGCCAAGGCCCTGGAGATCACGGGGAACAAGGCGCCCCGGACCGCCTTCGAGGCGAAATTCAGCCTGCCCTATTGCGTGGCCGTGGCCCTGCTGACCGGGCGCGTGCGCCTGGACGCCTTTTCGAAAGAGCGCCTCGCCGATGGGCGGCTCAGGGACCTAATGGACAAGGTCGAGCTGCGCGTGGAACCGGACATGGAGGCGGCGTTTCCCGGCCAGCGCGCCGCGGTGGTGGAGATCGGGACCGTGGACGGACAGCGCTTTACCCACCACGCGCCGACCCGCAAGGGCGACCCGGACAATCCCTTGAGCGACGGGGAGATCGAGGACAAGTTCCGCGAGCTCACCGCCCCGGTGATCGGCGAGGCGGCGGCCGCGCGCCTCCTCGCGACCTTGTGGCGCATCGACGCGCTCGACGACATGGCGGAGCTGTCGGTCGCCGGGCCCGACCCGGCGCCCGGCGCGCTGGCTTAGTATCGGACTGCGTGGTATCGGACTGCGTGGGTCCGTGACTCGCCGGCGCCTATCGGCGGGCGGCGTCAGTTCCTCGACTTATCGACCAACGCGTTCTCGGCGATCCAGGGCATCATGGCGCGCAGTTTCGCGCCCACCTTCTCGATGTCGTTCTCGGCGGCGCGGCGGCGCATGGCCTTGAAACTGGGCTGGCCGGCCGCGTTCTCCAGCATCCATTCCTTGGTAAAGCGCCCCGACTGGATGTCGTCCAGCACTTCGCGCATGCGGGCGCGGACGCTGTCGTCGATGATGCGCGGCCCGCTGACGTAGTCGCCGTATTCGGCGGTATTGGAGACCGAATAGCGCATGTTGGCGATGCCGCCCTCGTAGATAAGGTCGACGATCAGCTTGACCTCGTGCACGCACTCGAAATAGGCCATCTCGGACGAATAGCCGGCCTCGACCAGGGTCTCGTACGCGGCGACGATGAGCGACGTGAGGCCGCCGCACAGCACCACCTGCTCGCCGAACAGGTCGGTCTCGCATTCCTCGCGGAACGACGTGCCGATGACGCCGGCGCGGCCGCCGCCGATGGCGCACGCGTAGGCCAGCCCCAGATCGTGGGCGTTGCCGCTGGCGTCCTGCTCGATGGCCAGCAGCATGGGCACCCCGGCGCCGCGCTGGTACTCGGACCGCACCGTATGGCCCGGCCCCTTGGGCGCGACCATGAACACGTCCAGGTCCGGGCGCGGTTCGATCAGCCGGAAGTGGATGTTGAGGCCGTGGGCGAAGGCCAGGGCGGCGCCGTCTTTCATGTTTTCGCGCAAATCGTCGTTATAGAGCTTGGCCTGCCCCTCGTCCGGCGTCAGGACCATGACCACGTCGGCCCACTTGGCCGCCTCGGCCGGGGATACGACCTTCAGTTGCTCGGCCTCGGCCTTCTCGACACTGCCCGAGCCCTCGCGCAGGGCGACGACCACGTTCTTGACGCCGCTGTCGCGCAGGTTCAGCGCGTGCGCGTGGCCCTGGCTGCCGTAGCCGACCACGGCCACGTTCTTGCCCTTGATCATGTTGACGTCGGCGTCTCGGTCATAATAAACGCGCATTGTCCTATCCTTCCTTTGATGCGGGCGGCGAAAGGGGCTAGAGCGGGCGCGCGCCGCGGGCGATGGCGGCGACGCCCGTGCGCGACACGTCCATCAGGCCCAGAGGCTCCATCAGGTTGATGAAGGCGTCCAGCTTGCCGGTATCGCCGACGATTTCGAAGACGAAGGACTCGCTCGTGCTGTCCACCACCCGGGCCCGGAAGATTTCGGCGACGCGCAGGGATTCGACCCTCGCCTCACCGGTGCTCTTCACCTTCACCAGCGCCAGCTCGCGGTCCACGTACGCCCCGTCCATGGTCAGGTCGCACACCTTGTGGACCGGAACCAGACGCTCGAGCTGGGCCTTGATCTGTTCGATGACCATTGGCGTGCCCGAGGTGACGATGGTGATGCGCGAAAGGCCTTCCTGCGTGTCCACCTCGGCCACGGTCAGGCTTTCGATGTTGTAGCCGCGCCCCGAGAACAGCCCGATGACGCGCGCCAGAACGCCCGGCTCGTTGTCGACGAGCACGGCGATGGTCGTTTGTTTTTCGGTTTCCGTTTGCGTCGTCACGGTTGGCGCTCTCCTGTCCGGCGCCGGGCGCCGGACCACAGGCGAAATCATTGATATAATACCAACGAGCGTCCCGCGAAACGGCCTTCTCAGACCAGGACCATGCCTTCCTCGGCCACCGGCGTCTCGGCCTCGTCCCCGGGGCCGAGCAGCATCTCGTTGTGGGCGGCGCCGGACGGTATCATGGGGAAGCAGTTCTCCAACTTGTCGACGCGGATGTCGGCGATCACCGCCCGGTCGGTTTCGATCATTTCGCGGATCACGTCGTCCACCTCATCCGGTTTGGTGGCTCTCAGGCCGACGGCCTGGAACGCCTCGGCCAGTTTAACGAAATCGGGAAGGGAATCCATGTAGCTTTCCGCGTAGCGGCCGCCATAGAGCAGCTCCTGCCACTGGCGCACCATTCCCATGTACTCGTTGTTGAGGATGAACACCTTCACCGGCAGGCGGTACTGGGCGATGGTGGACATCTCCTGGATGTTCATGATCACCGACGCCTCGCCGGCGATGTCGATGACCAGCGCCTTCGGGTGGGCGACCTGCACGCCCATGGCCGCCGGCAGGCCGTAGCCCATGGTGCCCAGCCCGCCCGAGGTCATCCAGTGGTTGGGCTTGTCGAACCTGTAGTGCTGCGCCGCCCACATCTGGTGCTGGCCCACCTCGGTGGTGATGTAGACGTCGTCGCGGTCCTTGGTCAGCTCATAGAGCCGCTGCAGGGCGTACTGCGGCTTGATGACCTTGGTGCTGTTCTCATACCGCAGGCAGTCCCGCGCCCGCCACCGGTCGATGCTCTTCCACCATTCGGCCAGGGCCTTCTGGTCGGGCGACGCCTGTTCGGCCTTCCACACCTTGATCATGTCCTCGAGCACGTGCCCCACATCGCCGACGATGCCGACGTCCACCGGCACGTTCTTGTTGATCGACGACGGATCGATGTCGATGTGGATCTTCGTGGAGTTGGGCGAGAAATCGGCGAGCCGCCCGGTGATGCGGTCATCGAACCGGGCGCCGATGGCGACCATGACGTCGCACCCGTGCATGGCCAGGTTGGCTTCATAGGTGCCGTGCATGCCCAACATGCCGAGGTACAGGGGGTCCGAGGCCGGAAACGCACCCAGTCCCATCACCGTCAACGTGCACGGAAAGCCGGTCAGGCGCACGAACTCGGTGAGCAGCTGCGAGGCCGCCGGTCCGGAGTTGATGATCCCGCCGCCGCAATACAGGATGGGCCGCTTGGCCGCCGCCATGATGTCGACGGCGCGGCGGATGAGGTTGATGTCGCCCTTCATCCGCGGCTTATACGTCCTGTGGGTGACCCTGGAGACAGGCGTGTAGTCGCCCATGGCCGTCATCACGTCCTTGGGCAGGTCCACCAACACCGGCCCCGGCCGGCCGCTGCGGGCCACGTAAAACGCCTCGTGCACGGTGCGCGCCAGCGCGTTCACGTCCTTGACCAGGTAGTTGTGCTTGGTGCAGGGACGGGTGATGCCGGTGATGTCGGCCTCCTGGAAGGCGTCGTTGCCGATCAGGTGGGTGGGCACCTGGCCGGTGAGGCAGACAACGGGGATGCTGTCCATGAGGGCGTCGGTGAGCCCGGTCACGGTGTTGGTGGCGCCCGGCCCCGAAGTCACCAGGACGACGCCCACCTTGCCGGTGGATCGGGCATATCCTTCCGCCGCGTGCATGGCGCCCTGCTCGTGCCGGACGAGGATGTGGCGGATGGCGTCCTGCTTGAAGATCTCGTCGTAAATCGGCAGTACGGCGCCCCCCGGATACCCGAAGATCACGTCCACGCCCTGTTCCTCCAGGGCCTTAAGCAGTATCTGGGACCCGTTCATCTGATCGTCCGCCATCGCCCTCTTCCCTTTTCCTCCAGCCGCCCGCCCGCGGACGAAAACCGTCCCGGGACGCGCACGGCACCCCCGGCTGACGCCGTTCCAGCTTGGTGGCGAGAGACGGCAACCTAATCTTTCAGGGTCGCCCGGTCAACAAAAACTGACAAATAAATGAAAAGATTTCGGGCCGTAAACTTTCCGAATATTGCGCGGACACCACGTGGGCGCCGGGCATCTGGTGGCGCAGCCAAGTGAGCTGCCGCTTGGCGAAGTTGCGGCTGGCGCGTTTAGCGGAATCCAGGGCCTCGTCCAGGGTGATTTCGCCCCTCAGGTGGCGCCGCAGCTCGGGCACGCCGACGGCCTTCGCCGCCGGCAGCCCCGCATCCAGGCCCAGGCGGTCGAGTGCCGCCACCTCGTCCAGCGCCCCTTCTTCGATCATGGTGTCCAGGCGGGCGTCGATGGCGGCGTAAAGGACGTCCCGGGGCGGCGCCAGCACGATGGTGGCGAAGCGTGCGTCCGTGGCCGGTCCGCCGGCCCCCTGGCGCTGCCAGTCCGCCAGCGGACGTCCCGTCGCCCGCACCACCTCGAAGGCGCGGATCAGGCGCTGGCTGTCCCCGGCGTCAAGCCGCCTCGCCGCCTCCGCGTCCACCTTGGCAAGTTCGGCGCGGAAGGCCTCGCCCCCGAGCCGCGCATGGAGCCGGCGCGCCTGGGAGCGGATGCCTTGGGGAATGCCGGGAACGGGCGCCAGACCGTCGGTCAGCGCCTTGAGGTAGAGGCCGGTGCCGCCGACAAGGATGGGCAGCCTTGCGGCGGCGCGCGCCGCCTCGATCTCGGCCCGCGCCATCGCCAGCCAGCGCCCCGCCGAACAGGCCTCGGTCACCGGGAGAGCGCCGAAGAGGCGGTGCGGCGCCCGTGCCTCGTCGCCGTCCGTGGGCCGCGCCGTCAGCACGCGCAGTTCGCGGTAGACCTGCATGCTGTCGGCGTTGATGACCGTGCCGGTGAATTCCTCGGCCGCGTCCAGGGCCAGCGCCGACTTGCCGCTGGCCGTCGGCCCGGCGATGATGAGAATGGGTTCGGCTGCGGACTTTTTCATGACCGTCGTCCTGAACGATGGCATTGTCGCCGGGGTCGAGGGTGTGCTCGACGGCCCGGCGGCGCGCTGCGCACCGCGCACCCTGCGGTGTATCGTACACCGCCCGTCTCGGCTAATACCAAGGAGCGTTGATCATGACACCGTCGGATCCCGTGGATCCCGAAGCGTTCAGGGAATTCGAGCACGCCGGATGGGAGGCCGTCGCCCACCGCTATCACCACCATTTCGCCAGGCTCACGGCCCAGACCGCGGGGCCGCTGCTGGAGGCCGTGGGCGTGGGCGACGGGATGCGCGTGCTCGACGTGGCGAGCGGACCGGGCTATGCCGCGGCGGCCGCGTCCCTGCGCGGCGCCGACGCCGTCGGCGTCGACTTTGCCGCCGCCCAGGTGGCCCTGGCGCGCGCCCAATTCCCGACGCTGGAGTTTCACCAAGGGGACGCCGAGGCGCTGCCGTTCCCCGACGAGAGCTTCGACGCGGTGGTCAGCAACTTCGGCATGCTCCACTTCGCGCGCCCGGAACGCATGCTGGCCGAGGCGCACCGCGTGTTGCGCCAGGGCGGACGCGTCGCCTTCACGGTGTGGGCGAAGCCCGAAGACGCAAAGGGGTTCGGCATTGTCCTCGGCGCCGTCGAAACACTGGGCAACCCGGACGTACCCCTGCCCCCGGGTCCGCCCTTTTTCCGGTTCAGCGATGGGGAAGAGTGCCGTCGCGTATTGGCCGACGCGGGCTTCGTCGCGCCGGAGATCACGCAGGTGCCTCAAGCGTGGACGTTACCGGCGCCCGAAGCCCTGTTCGACGCCGTCTACGAGGGCGGCGTGCGGGTCCGGGCCATCCTTCGCGCGCAAGCCCCGGAAGCGCTGGACGCCATCCGCAGGGCCATCCGCGATGGCGCCAAAGCCTTCGTGCGCGACGGGGTTACGGAAATCCCCATGCCCGCGGTCCTGGCATCGGCGGCAAAGCCCTGACGGCGGCACCGGGACGAATTCCGCAAGCCACGCCCCGGACAGGCGGCGGCCGGAAGGATCGAAGGGGAAACCGGGATCAGCCCGTCTCGATGCGAACGGCGACGAAGCGCAGTCCCCCTTGTCCTTCGACCAGCAGCAACACCGACTTGCGCCCGGACTTGCGCGCCTCCTTGATCCTGGCCACGATGTCGGCCGGGGTGACGACCTCCTCCTGGCTTATTTCGGCAATGACATCGCCGGGCCGGATTCCCTTTTCGGCGGCGCCGCCCCCTTCGTCGACGGCGGTTACCACCACCCCCTTGGCATCCTTGTCCAGGCTGTAACGTTCGCGCAGATCGGTGGTGACCTCGGCAACGGTGAACCCGAGTGCTTCGATCTTCTCGGCGGCCCCTCCCTCCTTTTTCCCGCCGCGCGACCGGGACGCCACCTTGGCCTCGCTTTCCTCCAGCTCGCCGACGCTGACGGAGAGGGTCATCTTCTCGCTGTTGCGCCAGACCACCACGTCGACGGTCTTGTTGACGTCGGTCGCGGCGACGATGCGCGGCAGCTTGCGCATCTCGGGCACTTCCTTGCCGTCGAACGTGAGAATCACGTCGCCGGCCTTGATGTCGCCCTTTTCGGCCGGCCCGTCCTTGATGACGCTGGCCACCAGGGCGCCCTTCGCCTGTTTCAGTCCCAGGGTTTCGGCGATCTCCTCGGTGACCGCCTGGATGTGGACGCCAAGCCAGCCCCGGCGCACCTGGCCGTGCTTGATCAGCTGCTGGATGACCGGATGGGCGGTGGCGCTGGGGATGGCGAAGCCGATGCCGACGCTGCCCCCCGACGGTGAGAAGATGGCCGTGGCGATGCCGATGACCTCGCCGTCGAGGTTGAATATCGGGCCGCCGGAATTGCCGCGGTTGATCGATGCGTCGGTCTGGATGTAGTCGTCGTAGGGGCCGGAGTTGATATCGCGGTTGCGGGCCGAGATGATGCCGGCGGTCACGCTGCCGCCCAGGCCGAAGGGATTGCCGATGGCAACCACCCAGTCCCCGACCCGCGCCTTGTCCGAATCCCCGAAGCGCACGGCCGTCAGCTTGCCCGTCGGCTTCACTTTGAGTACGGCGATGTCGGTCTTGGGATCGCGCCCCACGACCACCGCCTCGAGCCGGGTGTCGTCCTGGAGGGCGACCGTGATCTCGTCGGCGTCCTTGATGACGTGGTTGTTGGTGACGATGTAGCCGGCGGCATCGACGATGAACCCCGATCCCAGGGAGGTGAGCTTGCGTTGGCGCTGATGCGGGCGGTTGCGTTCGAAGAACTCGCGGAAGAATTCCTCGAACGGCGAACCGGGCGGAAGCTGGGGCATTTCGACGCCGCCCCGGCCTTCGAGGGTCTGGGTGGTGGAGATATTGACCACCGAGGGCAGGAGTTTAGCGGCCAGATCGGCGAAGCTCTCCGGCGCCGCCTTGGCCTGCGCCGCCGCCGGGGCTGCCATCACCGCCAGGGCGACCAGGCCGGCCAGCGGCCACGGGACCGTCCGCCGCGCCGGCGCGCCCGCCTCCGCTTTCACCGGGCGCCCGCGGGCCCCGTCGGTGCATACATAGGTCACGGTTCCGCCCTCCTTGGGCTTAAGAAAAATTCTCATTAAATAGTACCACTTTGTCCGGGTTGCCTGGGATTTAGTCCTTGCAAGGGCCAAGCCTTGGACACGGTCCGTGCGCCTTGCCATAGGGCACGATTGTGGCGGAACCGGGGCGGACTCACCCGCCGGCGCGCATTCAGCCGCGCACCAGCCACACGACGCCGACGCCGACCACCGCCGCCGCGACGCCGGCGGTCCTGAGGTTTCCCGGCGGCTGCGCCAGGGCGTGCCGCATCATCTTTTTCATGGCCTCGGGAAACAAGGCGTAGAGCGCCCCTTCGATGGCCACGGCGAGGGCGAGGGCGGTAAGGAGATCGGCCATGGTCCCCGGGCGGTCAGTCCTTGCGCCGCCCGGCGGGGGCACGCCGGGATCGCCGGCCGCCGGCGGATGGGTTATTTATTTTTCCCGGCGTCACGGATGAGGTCGTCGAAAAAGCGGATAAACCCTCCGCCGGGCGCCCCGACGTACCTGGTCGTCTCGCCGCTGAGACCCTCGCGCAGTTTGTTCAACGACACCCAGAAATTGAAGAATTCCCAGTCCTGGCCGTAGGCTGCGTTGTAGGTCTTCTGTGCCTCGGCGTCGCCGTCGCCCATGAGGATCTCCGCCTTCTTTTGCGCCTCCGCCTGGATGACGGTCACCTGCCTGTCGGCGTCGGCGCGGATGGTGCGCGCCTGCCTGTCGCCATTGGCGCGAAACCCGCGTGCCAACTGCTCGCGCTGGGTCTGCATGCGGCGGAAAATGGCCTGGCTGTTCGCCTCCGGCAGATCGACCCGCTTCATGCGCACGTCGATCACGTCGATGCCGAAGGCAACGCCTTCGGCCTTGACCTGTTCGAAAATGGTTTCCATCAGCGCGGCCCGTTTATCGGTCATCACGGTCGCCAAATCGACCTTGCCGAAGACGGCGCGCAGGTTCGAGGTAATGATGCTGTCGAGGCGGGATTCCATGCCGCGCTCGTTATTGACGGTCTGGAAAAACTTGAGCGGATCGACGATGCGGTAGCGGGTGAACGCGTCGACCACGATCTGCTTCTGGTCGCTGGTCGGAATTTCCTCCGCCCGGACGTCGTAATCGAGCACCCGGAGGTCGAATTTCACCACGCTCTCGACGAACAGCGGCATCTTGAAAAACAGCCCCGGCTCGTTGATCACCCTGCGCGGTTCGCCGAACCTGAGGACCAGGGCCTGTTCGGTCTGATACACCGTGAACACGGCGGAGAAGCCGAGAACGCCCAACAGGACGGCGACGACCCCGAGACCCAATCGAAAGCCGCTCATTATTGCTTCTCCCCCGCCGGCTTCGTCTGCGCACCCGCGCCGCGCCCGCGCATCAACGTGTCAAGGGGCAGATAGGGCACGACGTTGACGCCGCCCGCGCGGTTGTCGATGAGAATCTTGTCCATGCCCTTCAGCACGTCCCGCATGGTGTCCAGATACAGGCGGCGCTTGGTCACGGCCTTATTCTGTTTGAACTGTTCATAAACGGCCAGGAAACGATGGGATTCACCGGTCGCGATCTCGGTCTTCTCGCGCTTGTATCCTTCGGCGCGCAGCACGATCTGCGCCGCCATGCCTCGCGATCTCTGGACCACCTCGTTCCTGTAGGCTTCGGCCTCGTTGATCTTGCGTTCCATGTCGGCGCGCGCCACCTGGACGTCGCGGAAGGCGTCGAGGACGCTGCCCGGCGGATCCACCTTCTGCAACTGCACGCGGGTGACCTCTACGCCGGCGCCGTAGCGGTCGAGGATGTCCTGGATCAGAATCTGGGCCTCGCCGGCGATCTTGGCCCGGCCGCCGGTACGGGCGAACTCGAACCGGTTCTTGCCCATGATCTCGCGCAGCGCGGCCTCGGAAGCGTTCTTCACCGTCAGCTCGGGGTTGCGGATGTTGAAGAGGAAATTGCGCACCCCGGTAAGATTGTCCTGATTCCCGCCCTTGGGAATGCGCGTATCGATCTTCCAGAAGACGACGACCTGGGTATCGATGATGTTTTCGTCGCCGGTCAGCATCAGGCTTTCCTCGGGCACGTCGCGCGCCAGCCGGGCCCGTCCGCCGCCGGAGCGGAAGCCCACTTCGGTGCGGTTGATCGCCGTAACCTTGGGCGTCAGCACCGAGCCGATGGGGCCCGGCCAGTTGTAATTCAGCCCCGGGGTTTCGGTGCCCACCATCCGGCCGAAGACGAGCTCGA
Source organism: Pseudomonadota bacterium (assembly GCA_022567015.1). Lineage (GTDB taxonomy): Bacteria > Pseudomonadota > Alphaproteobacteria > Rhodospirillales > 2-02-FULL-58-16 > JACZQZ01. The sequence continues at coordinate 4,973 of JADFHR010000008.1, read as the reverse complement.
CGCCCAGTTCGTCGGGCTGGACCTTGTAAAAGCCCGACGCCAGCCAGACGGCCGCCACCACCAGCAGCACCAGCAGGCCGCCGCGCACCGTGCCCACGCCTCCGGGTATGAGGCGCCTGAACCTGTCCTGGCCGCGGCGAAGGATTTCCTCGATGTTCGGCCCCTGGGGTCCCGAACCGCCGCCGCCCTGTGGATTCCACGCCATTGAAAACCTGTTCCTTTCGCGTCCCTTGGACGCTCACACTTTGTTCTTTTGACCGGGATTTCCCAGATGGTTCCTCCCAAGCACCGAAGACGGTAGCACAATTGCGTATTGATCGAAAGCGTGAGCCTACAAGCCAAATCGGGGCCTTCAGATAGGGCGCTCGGTGCGTCGGAGACCCTGCCAGGGTGCAATCCGGAATCTGAAGACGCTCGTTCGGCAAGTGTCGAGAGCCCGGCACCCGCCGGTTCAACCCTGCTGTGGCGATGACACAGGGTGTCATGTCGGCGCAGGATTGGCCGCAGGGCGTTGATCAGGTTCTGCATTCTCCCGGTGAACGCCGTGATATCGCCACTTCAGCAAGCGGAAATGAAACGTACCGACCGCGCCGCACTTTTTCGGCGCTAATCCTGACTGGTTTCTAACTGCGCGTCGTCATCGAGCAGCGATTCACGTCCTTGGGCGGTTCCAGCGTCCGCTTATGGCTGAGGGTGTTGAAGAACTCGGACTTGAGGCCGTTTTTGATGTCCGCTTTTGTTAGGAGCGGTCGTTTTGTTCCCGCCTCGGCGCCATGCCGGAGCGGGCTTTGTGTGTTTGGTCGGTGGTTTCGCGGTTCTGGTGCATGGATCAGGCGAACATTGGTCGGGGTGGCGGTCTGATAGCGTGTTTCGCCAGGCGTTTCAGGTTCTGGACCGTCGCCGTCAGCAGGAATTCGTCCTTGGCGCCGCTCAGGCCGCGAAGCCTCAGCCTGACCAGAGCGTGAATGTGTTTTGCCTCGCCAAACAACCTTTCGATCTTCTTACGTTGGCTTCGGGAACGCTTATAGGCGTCGGTTTCCATCAAGGCCTGGGTATAGTCACGGGCTTCTTGGTTGACGTCCCGTGAGATCCGGCGTTCCCGGCCCGTGGTGCATTTGGGCTTGAGCGGGCATTGGGCGCAGTCACTGCGCTTGGCGATATATTTGATCGTGGTGCCGTCATGAACGGTGCCCGACGTCTTCAACTCCTTGCCGCTTGGACAGATATAGAGATCGCCATCCTTTTCGTAGGCGAAGTCGGCACGGACGAACTTGCCGTCCGCCGCCACTTCGCTTTGATCCCACACCGGAACGTGCGGATCGATGTCGCGATTGACCAACCAACCGAGCATCTCTCCGGTGCCGTAGGCCACATCCCCGGCGAGATGACGGGGCTTGAGGGCGAAGCGGTCTTGCGTCCGCTCGATCATGGTCTCGGTGGCGTCGACCTCTTTCGAGATGCGTGTCGGCGTCGCCTCGACATCAACGATAATGGCGTTTTCCATGTCGATCAGATAATTGAGGCTGTAGCCGAACATCACCTTGTAACGCCCCCGCGTTGTCCAGGCGGCGGTCGGATCGGTCGGAGATATTGCCTTCGGCTTGCGGTCCGGGTTGATCGGCGCATTCTCGCTTTCAAGCGCATCGACATATTCCTTGATCGCCCGGCGCGCCAACTGTTCTTTCGACCATTCGATCTCGGCCCCCTCGATCCGCTTAAAGCGGCTGGCATCGGCCTCGATCACACTGGCATCGACGGCAAAACCCTCGCCGCCGACCAACCCCGCTTCCATGCATTGGCGGACGATGCCCTCGAATACCTTGCGCAGGACATCGCTGTCGCGGAAGCGGCCGTGCCGGTTGACCGAGAAGGTCGAGTGGTTGGGAACCTTGTCTTCAAGGCCGAGCCGGCAGAACCACCGATAGGCAAGGTTGAGTTCAACCTCCTGGCACAGCCGACGCTCGGAACGGATCGAATGGCAGTAGCCAACCAGAAGCATCCGGATCATCAGCTCCGGATCGATCGAAGGACATCCCGTATGACTGTAGAAAGGTGAAAGCTCAGCGCGGAGCCAACTCAGATCAAGAACCGCATCGATCCGGCGCAAAAGATGATTCGCGGGAATGCGTTCGTCGAGATTGAACTCATAGAAAAGTCGATCCTGCTGACCGACTGCTTGCCCCATCATCGTCAGACCCCCGTCTCGAAAAATGCCAAGACAAAGGAATCACATATGCCAAGCCCTAACAACCGAGTTCTTCAACATGGCGTAACTCGGGGATTGGACCGAGCCTGATCGATATAGGGTGCTGCTCTCCGTACCGTAATGACGACCGGCATCGGCCGGTCGGAGTGCAACGAAAGATCAGGAGAGCAGCTATGGAACTCTATGTTGGAATGGACGTCTCGCTCGAGGAGACCTCGATCTGCGTGGTCGATGGCAGTGGCGAGATCGTGTGTGAAGGCACGGTGATCTCGGAGCCGGAGGCGATTGCCGGGTTTATCAAGGCAAAGGCAGGCAGCGCGAAGCGTATTGGTCTGGAGACGGGTCCGACGACGACCTGGCTCTGGCATGAGTTGCGCGCCCTTGGCCTGCCGGTGATCTGTATCGATGCCCGTCACGCCAAGGCGGCGCTGTCGATGCAGATCAACAAGAGCGACCGCAACGATGCCGTGGGCCTGGCTCGGATCATGCAATGCGGTTGGTACAAGGAGGTCCAGGTCAAGAGCGTGTCGTGTCATGAGGTCCGGGCGGTCCTGAACAGCCGGGCCCAGTTGGTCAAGATCAAGCGTGATCTTGAGAACCAGATCCGCGGCTTGCTGAAGAACCACGGTCTTTTCATCGGCAAAGCGGGCGGCAATGTCTTCCGTCGACGGGCCGAAGAGCTGCTTGGCCGGCAGGGTCTTTTGTGGGAGGCCGTTCGACCCCTTCTGGAGGTCCGCGAGAAGGTGAGGCGAGAGATCGCCGGTCTTCACCGTAAGCTTCTGGGCCTGGCACGGAACGACGTTGACATCCGACGCTCCATGACGGTGCCGGGGATCGGACCGATCACCGCCTTGGCTTTCCGCTCGGCGATCGACGAGCCGGCCCGCTTCCGGCGCTCCAGGTCTGTCGGCGCCTACGTCGGACTGACGCCGCGCCGCTATGCCTCGGGCGAGGTCGATTGGAGCGGTCGGATCTCCAAATGCGGCGATCGAATGCTCAGGACCTACCTCTTCGAGGCCGCCGGCGTGCTACTCACCCGGGTGCCGCAATGGTGCACGCTCAAAGCCTGGGGTCACAGGCTGTGGAAACGCATCGGCTTCAAGAAGGCCAAGATCGCCGTGGCACGGAAGCTGGCGGTCATCCTGCATCGCATGTGGCGTGATGGAACTGACTTCATCTGGTCAACCAAGGAGGCCGCAGCTTAGAAGAAACACCGTCGAAGAATTCCGCGAAAGCGGAAACGATGTCCCTGTCGGGACGGCGGCGTAGGTGAGATCGACCGAGGCTTTGCGATGTCTCAATCGGGCAAGCGCGTCTTCAACATTGATCCGCCAACGTCCTCCAACGCCATCATGCAGAGGGCATAGCCCCTACTGCGGAGAGAACAGTGAACCCGGCAGGCGCATCACGGAGAGCTTGACATCCAACCCCCGAGTTAGAGAACACCCTCGGCTATGAGCAGACGTTCTGGGGGCCGTTGATCTCCGTCCGCTTCACCCCTCAAAGCAGACATACCGAGGCCCAATGTCCGCTCCTGGGGCTATAGCGGACCATTTGCAGTCGGGTGGTGTCACCTACGGCCACACCTGAGATCGCGCTGTGACCCGAATTAAATCGCCTCGCAGGGGGCATTGAAATCCATTCCCGAAACGTATCGGGCATGGCGTCGATGTTCTCCCGACGGCAACGGGTTCCCTAGGAGGAAGAAGGGCAGTTGACAAAGATTCGCAGCGGACAGCATTCGTGCCGATTCCGTTCGGGGACACCGCGCTCTTGAATGATCGTGCCCCACCCTATAGTTAACATATTGTTGACACAGACGTCGGTATTCAGCCATGCGCGTGCTTCTCGTCGAAGACGACCCGACAACGGCGCAAAGCGTCGCAATGATGCTCAGATCGGAGGGGATGGTCGTCGATTCGACCGAGTCCGGCGAAGACGGCCTGGAAATCGGCAAGCTTTACGATTACGACATCATCGTCCTTGACCTGATGCTTCCCGATATCGACGGCCTCGAGGTGTTGCGCCGCCTTCGCGACGCCCGGGTGGATACCCCGGTGCTGATCCTTTCCGGCCTCACGGAACTGGAGCAGAAGGTCAAGGGGCTGGGCATCGGGGCCGACGATTACCTGACCAAGCCCTTTGACAAGGCCGAGCTGCTGGCGCGCATCCAGGCCATCGTGCGGCGCTCGAAGGGCCATTCCCAGTCCGTCATCCGGACCGGCAAGCTGAGCGTCAACCTGTACGCCCACGTGGTCGAGGTCGACGCCCGGCCCATCCACCTGACGGGCAAGGAATACGGCATCCTGGAGCTTCTCAGCCTGCGCAAGGGCACGACCCTGACCAAGGAGATGTTCCTCAACCACCTCTACGGGGGCATGGACGAGCCCGAATTGAAGATCATCGATGTCTTCATCTGCAAGCTGCGCAAGAAACTGGTGGCCGCCACGGGCGGCGACAACTACATCGAAACCGTCTGGGGCCGGGGCTACGTTTTGCGCGACCAGGAAAGCGAAAAGGAGCACGCGCAGGCCGAGGCCTAGTAGCCTGTATCAACTAAATCGTAAGGTTTTGATGTTTAGCACTGTCTGATGATATTTTCATTGGACGGGGGCGATGATGTCAAAGAAGCGATATATCGTTGAACTGAGCGCGGCGGAGCGGGATCATCTCAAGGGCTTGATCCGCAAGGGCAAGGCGGCGGCGCGCACCCTTCTGAAGGCGCGTATCTTGTTGAAGGCGGATGCGGGCCCGTTGGGCGAAGGTT
>JADFHR010000165.1 GCA_022567015.1 Pseudomonadota bacterium | reverse complement strand
CACCCAGTAGTTTGAGAAATCCGGGCTAGACCTCCGGCCCCGACTTTAACGCGCCGGCAGACACCTACCCCGTCAACCTGTCCCACACCGCCACGGCCTGGCGGGTTTCCGCCACGTCGTGGACCCGGAGGATGTGGACCCCCTGGTCGAGGGCCGCGAGCGCCGCCGCCAGGGAGCCGGGAAGCCGTTCCTTCGGCGGCCGTTCCCGGTCCTCCTCCCCGGCCAGGCCCTTGCGGGAGGCGCCCAGCAGGATCGGGCAGCCGATCCCGTGGTAGAGCGTCAGCGATGCGAGGATGGCGAGGTTGTGCGCCGCCGTCTTGCCGAAGCCCATGCCCGGATCGACGATCAGGCGGCCGCGCCCGATGCCGGCGGCGACGCACGCCTCCACCCGGTCCTCGAGGAAGTCGTAGACGTCGAGCGGCGCGTCCTCGTACGCCGGGTCGAGGTTCATGGTCGCCGGCTCGCCCCGCATGTGCATGAGCACCACCCAGTCCGCACCGGCGGCCGCCACCTCCAGGCTGCGGCCGTCGCCGGTCAGCGCGGTGACGTCGTTGACGATGGTGGCGCCGGCCGCCAGGGCCGCCTCCATGACCTCGGCGTGGCGGGTGTCGATGGAGAGGGCCGGCGCCGAGGCGCCCGTCCCCGCCGCCGCCAGCGCCTCGACCACGGGCAGCACGCGCTTGAGTTCCTCCGCCGCCTCCACCGGCGCCGCCCCCGGCCGCACCGACTCGCCGCCGATGTCGACGATGTCCGCGCCGTCCGCCGCCAGCCGGCCGGCGTGTTCGACCGCGGCGGCAACAGCGAAGTGCTCGCCGCCGTCGGAAAAGCTGTCGGGCGTGACGTTGACGATCCCCATGACCAGGGGCCGCGCCAGGCTCGCCCCGCCGGGCCCCCGGCGCGGCGCGCACAACCGTTGACGGAGCGCGCCGATGCGCTCGCCGACCGCTCCACCGAGGGATTCGGACCACGCCGCGATCTCGTCCATGGGCGCGATGGTGCCGGTGATCCGCGGGCCTTCGCGGAAAAGCACCTGGCAGGCGCCGAACGCGAACCGGCCGCCGGCCAGCCGCACGGCCTGCCCGGCGGCGAGCAGGCGCTCCGCCGGCGCCCCGGCGATCAGCCCTAAGGGCCGGAGATAGATGCGCGTCGATGGGGGAACGGTTTCGGGCAGGGCGGGGCGCGGCTCAGGGGCTGTCACGCTGGTTGCCACGGCGTCGCCTCCGCCCGTCCCGGGTATGGCGCCGGGTTGTCGAAAAGACTGGCGCGCCCGACAGGATTCGAACCTGTGACCTTCGGCTCCGGAGGCCGACGCTCTATCCAACTGAGCTACGGGCGCGCACGCGGCGCACAATACGGCATAAGCCCACCCGGCGTAAACGCCGCGCGGGGAGCGGACGGAGGAGGGGCTGCCGGCGGCGGAGCCTGGGCCGGAGAGGTGCGCCGGTCACGGCGCCGCCGACCGTTCCGCCGGCGCCGCGTCTTTCGCAAGTATCGTCGCCGCCCGCTCGTCGGCGCCCGACGGCAGCGGCGCCCCCGGATCGGTGATCCAGGCGGCGATGTCCACCCATACGGTCCGGGCCTGCAGGTCCCTGAGCAGCATGTGATAGCCGTCCTCGTACAGGGCCAGGCGCTGGCGCTTGCCCGCCGATGGGGGCAGGTGGCGGACCATGGCGCGGGTCGGGCCCATGGGGATGATCTCGTCGTGGGCGCCATAGAGGATCAGGGCCGCGCGGTCGAACGCGGCAGAGGACTCAAGGGCCGCGTCCATCAGGTTGACCAGCCCGTAAATGGTGTCGACGCGGGTTTCCTTGATGACCAGGGGGTCGCGCCCGAGGGCGCGCAGCATCTCGATGTTGTCCGACGGCTTTATTCCCAGGCCGCGGCCCGTCACCGTCATCCAGGGCACCGTATGGGCGCCCAGCCAGAGGGCCAGGCGTTGGTACCAGGGCATGGTCGAGCGCCCCCACACCGCCGGCGACGAGAGGATGATGCCGTCCACCTCGGGCGCGCCGGGGCCGGTCATGGCGACCATGATCACGGCGCCCCCCATGCTCTCGCCAAGCAGATAGAGGGGCACCCCGGGATGGCGCCGGCGCACGGCTTCGGTGACCGCCTTGAGGTCGTCGGCATAGGCCCCGACGCCCGACCACAGTCCGGGCTGCCGCGTTTGCCCGAAGCCGCGCTGGTCGTAGGCGTAGGTGGCGATTCCCTCGGTCGCCAGGAAGGTCCCGGGGTCGGTGAAGAAATTGCTGTAATCGTTGAACCCGTGCAGGGCGACGATGACCGCCCTGGGCGCCCCGTCCTCCGGCATCCAGGTGCGCAGCGGCAGTTTTTCCCCGTCGGCGGCGAGGAAACCGTCCGCCGCCAGGGCCGGCCGGGTGACGGCGGGACCGGGCGCGTTCACCCGCGGCGCGCAGGCGGCGACGGACACCACGGACATGAGCACGGCGATGAGCAGCAGCGCCGACGGCGCCCGCCATGCGCGCCGTCCCCGGCCCGGGCGCGCCGCCACGGTCATGGGGTTTCCTCTTCCGGCTGGCCGGTCAGGCGCAGGAAGATGTCCTCCAGGTCCGCCTCCCTGGTCACCAGGTCGATGACGGTCAGCCCGGCCCTTTGCACGGCGGCGAGAATCTCGCCGCTGTGGGTCTTGCTCGGCGGGTAGTGGAACACCAGCTGCCGGCCGTTGCGGAGTTCGACGTTGAAGGAGCTGAGTTCCCCGGGCACGGCATCGATGTCGGCGCTGAGCGTCACCGCCATTTCCTTGGCGTCCAGGCGGCGCAAAAGGGCCTCGGTGGTGTCACAGGCGATCAGGCGGCCATGGTTGATGATGGCGATGCGGTCGCAGAGCGCCTGCGCCTCTTCCAGGTAATGGGTGGTGAGCAGCACGGTGGTGCCGCGCGCGTTCATGGCGCGCACATAGGTCCACAGCTGCCGGCGCAGGTCGATGTCGACACCGGCCGTGGGCTCGTCCAGCACCAGGACCAGGGGCGCATGGATCATCGCCTTGGCGACCAGAAGCCGCCGCCGCATGCCGCCCGATAGGGTGCGCGCGTACGCCCCGGCCTGCTCCGTCAGGCCGACGGCGGCGAGGATTTCGTCGGTGTGGCGGTCCGCTTTCGCCACCCCGTAGAGCCCGGCCTGCAGTTCCAGGAGTTCGCGCGGCGTGAAGAAGGGGTCGATGTTCAATTCCTGGGGCACGACGCCGATGGCGCGGCGCGCGGCGCGCATGTCGCGGTCGATGTCGAAGCCCCAGACCCGCGCCTCGCCCGAGGTCCGGATGACCAGCCCGGCAAGGATGTTGATGAGCGTGGACTTGCCGGCCCCGTTGGGTCCGAGAAGGCCGAAGAACGACCCGCGGGGGATGTTCAGGGTGACGTCCTTCAGGGCCCTCTTGGGCGGCTGGCCGCCGTCGGCGCGATAGGTCTTGCACAGGTCTACGGTCTCGACGGCGTTCTCCGGGACATTGGCGGACATGGATGCTATTTAGCTGATACAGGCCGCTAGGCAATCAGTTTATGAAAATCCCCGGCGGGGCCCACGGAAACCGGGAAACCGGCGGCGTCCGCCCAGGGAACTGGACATTGATTGTACGGCGCCAATCGGTATCATCCGACCATCCGTGCGGTCAACGGTCTTTGGGTGCGCCATGGAGCCAGGGGAGCCGGTCTACGTTGAATCCGCCACGGTGGGCTGTGACGGCGGCGGCGGCGCGCTGGGCCATCCGAAGGTGTATCTGAAGATCGGCGACGAGGGCGAAATCGTCTGCCCCTACTGTTCGCGCCGCTACATCCTGACCACGGACGCCGAACCCGCGGCCGGGGACTGAACGGCCCCGAGGCGATGCCCCGCCACGTCTTCCTGATCGACGGCTCGGGCTTCATCTTCCGCGCCTACCATGCGCTGCCGAAGGAGATGACGCGGCCAGACGGGACCCTGGTGAACGCCGTCTACGGCTTCACCACCATGATCATGAAGCTCGTCGAAGAGACCGACGCCGATCACATCGCGGTGCTTTTCGACACCGCGCGCCGCACGTTCCGCAACGACATCTACCCCGCATACAAGGCCAACCGGCCGCCGCCGCCGGACGACCTCATCCCCCAGTTCGCGCTGGTGCGCGAGGCCACCCGCGCCCTCAACATCGCGGCGGTGGAGTTGGCGGGATACGAGGCCGACGATCTGATCGCCACCTATACCCGCCAGGCCCGGGAGGCGGGCGCCGAGGTCACCATCGTCTCGTCGGACAAGGACATGATGCAACTGGTGGGCGAGGGCGTGACCATGCTCGACGCCATGAAGAACCGGAGAATCGGGCCCGAGCAGGTGCGCGAAAAGTTCGGCGTCGGCCCGGACAGGGTGATCGACGTGCAGGCGCTGGCCGGGGATTCGTCCGACAACGTGCCCGGGGTGGCGGGGATCGGCGTGAAGACGGCGGCGGCGCTCATCAACGAGTACGGGGACCTGGATACGGTGCTGGCGCGCGCCGGCGAGATCAAGCAGCCGAAGCGCCGCCAGGCCCTCATCGAGCAGGCCGGGAACGCCCGCATCTCGCGCGATCTGGTGACCCTCCGCGACGACGTCCCGGTGACCGATACGATCGACTCCTTCGCCGTGCGCGAGCCCGAGGCCGAGGTTCTGCTCGGGTTCCTCAGGGAACAGGCCTTCAAGTCCCTCCTTGGCAAGATGGAAAGCCGCCTGGCGCCGGCCGCCGCGGGCGCCCGGGCCGGGGGCGCGCCGCCGGCGCCGGAGGAAACCGCCTACGAGCTGGTGCAGGGCACCGAGGCGCTCAAGCGCTGGATAGCCCAGGCATACGAGGCCGGCGTCGTCGCCGTGGACACCGAAACCACGTCCCTCGACGCCATGCGCGCCGACCTGGTGGGCCTGTCCCTGTCCATTGGCGCCGGGCGCGCCTGCTACGTGCCCCTGGCCCACACGACGCCGGCACGCCAAGGTTCCCTGGACCTGGGCGACGGCGGCGGCGGCAAGGGCGCCGCCGGCGAGGCGCCGCCGCTCCAGATCCCCGTGGACGAGGCGCTGGCGCTGCTCAAGCCCCTGCTCGGGGACGCCTCGGTGCTGAAGATCGGGCACAACATCAAGTACGACATGCACGTCCTCCGCCGCCACGGGATTCCGGTGACGCCCGTGGACGACACCATGGTGCTGTCCTACGTGCTCGAGGGCGGCCTGCACGGCCACGGCATGGACGAATTGGCGGCCCTCCATCTGGATCACCAGACGATCAAGTTCAAGGACGTGGCCGGCACCGGCAAGACCCGGATCACCTTCGACCAGGTGCCCCTGGACAAGGCCCTGGACTATGCCGCCGAGGACGCCGACGTGACCGGGCGCCTGCACCGGCTTTTGAAGCCGCGGCTGGTGGCCGAGCACATGGTCGGTGTCTACGAGACCATCGAACGTCCCCTGATCCCGGTGCTCGAGCAGATGGAGCGCACGGGCATTCGCGTCGAAGCCGGTCAGTTGAAGCGCCTGAGCGACGATTTCGCCGTTCGCCTGGAAGGGTTGCAGGAGAAAATCCACGGCCTTGCCGGCCACCCGTTCAACGTCGGCTCGCCCAAACAACTGGGCGAAGTGCTGTTCGACGAGATGGGGCTGCCGGGCGCAAAAAAGAGCGGCAAGACCGACGCCTACGTGACCAGCGCCGACGTGCTCGAAGACCTGGCCGCCCAGGGCCACGACCTGCCGGCCCGGGTGCTGGACTGGCGGCAGCTGGCGAAGCTCAAGAACACCTATACCGACACCCTGGTCGGCGAGATCAACCCGGCGACGGGACGGGTGCACACCTCTTATAACCAGACCGGGGCGTCCACCGGGCGGCTCAGTTCGAGCAATCCCAATCTCCAGAACATTCCCGTGCGCACCGAGGAGGGACGCAAGATCCGCCGCGCCTTCGTGGCCGAGAAGGGCTGGACCCTGCTGTCCGCCGATTATTCCCAGATCGAGTTGAGGCTGCTCGCCCACGTGGCCGGGATCGAGGCGCTCAAGGATGCCTTCCGCGACGGCATCGATATCCACGCCCTGACCGCGTCCCAGGTCTTCGGCGTGCCCGTGGAAGGCATGGATCCCATGGTCCGGCGCCAGGCGAAGGCCATCAACTTCGGCATCATCTACGGCATCTCCGCCTTTGGCCTGGCGCGCCAGCTGGGAATCCCCCGATCCCAGGCCGGCGCCTACATCAAGGCCTATTTCGAGCGCTATCCCGGCATCCGCGACTACATGGAGCGCACCAAGGTCGAGGCCCGCGCGCAGGGGTACGTGACCACCCTTTTCGGACGCAAGTGCCACCTGCGCGGGATCAACGACAAGAACCCGGCGCGCAAAAGCTTCGCCGAGCGCGCCGCCATCAACGCTCCCCTCCAGGGGGGCGCGGCGGACATCATCAAGCGCGCCATGGTGCGGTTGCCCGGCGCCCTTCTGGACGCGTCCTTAAGCGCGCGCATGCTGCTGCAGGTCCACGACGAGCTGGTCTTCGAGGTCCCCGAGGCGGAAGTGGACGACACGGCGGCGCTGGTCAAAAAGGTAATGGGGTCGGCGGCCTCGCTGGAGGTGCCGCTGGTGTTGGATACGGGCGTCGGGTACAACTGGGACGAGGCCCATTAGGAATCGGAGAGGCAGACAGCGGTGCCCGAGGAACTCAGAAAAATCCTTTTTTCCAAGGAAGAGGTGCAGGCGGCGGTCATCGATTACTGCCTGCGCTCGAAGATCCGGCTGCCCGACAAGAACATCGAGGACCTGGAGGTGCGCACCGACCCCGAGGCGATGGTCGTTCTCAAGTACGCCGACACCGGGCCGGAGGAGGCCAACGAGGTCGAACTGAGCCGCGACCAGGTGGCCGCCGCCCTCATCCGCTACTGCAGCAGCATAAACGTTCCGCTTCCGCGCAGCGCCCAGAAGGTCCTGCAACCGGGCAACGACGGCATTTCCCTGTTGATCAACATCGACTGGGGCAAGAGGACGCCGAAAAAATAACGGTGCCGATGACGGCGCCCCTTGGTATATACCAAGGGGCGCTGATCATGACTCATAGAGATCGCGTAGGCGGCTCGTCGGGTAGGAGGAAAGTTGCAGGCGATGCGGCGCATCGTCAAAACTTTTCGACGCCCTCCGACGGGCCGCCTACGCGACCGCAACGGCGGCTTACCAAGGCTTTCGGACGGCGTCGCGCACGCTTCGCGATGC
>JADFHR010000164.1 GCA_022567015.1 Pseudomonadota bacterium | reverse complement strand
CCCGCGGTCACGCCCCCGTTCTTCCACAGGACGGAGACGGCGACGGCCTCGATCTCGTCCAGTTTGCCGAGCCCGTCGTTGAAAATTTCCGCGACCGTGGTGCCATGCAGGCTGCGGATTTCGGCCATCGTTCCTCTCCTCGATCTGCTCCGCCGGCGGCGCCGTTTCAGTGTGTCGGGCCGTCCGTCTTCAACCGTCCACCCCGAAGGGCCCCACCGTATGGGCGTGGTTCAGGGGCCCGTGGCCGTGGCCCAGTCCGGGGGCGGTCAGGATCGCCGCGTGGACGTAGCGCCGCGCCCGGGCCACGGCGTCGCGCACCGCCATCCCCTGGGCCAGGCCGGTGGCGGTCGCCGAGGCCAGGGTGCATCCCGTGCCGTGGGTATGGGGCGTGTCGATCCTCGGGCTCTCGAAGACCTCGACGATCTCCCCGTCCACGGCCAGGATGTCGATGACCGTCTCTCCCGCCAAGTGGCCGCCCTTCAGCAGGACGGCCCCGGCGCCCGGGGCAGCCAGTTTCCGCGCCACCGTCCCGGCGTCGTCGGGGCCGCGCACCGTGAGGCCGGTGAGCGCCTCGGCCTCCGCCACGTTGGGCATCAGCACATGGGCCAGGGGGATCATGCGCGCCTTCAGGCTGGCCATGGCGTCGGGCGCCAGGAGGGACTCGCCGCCCTTGGCCACCATCACCGGATCGACGACGATGGGGACGCGCCGGCCGCCGGCTTCGGCCCGGGCCGCGGCCTCGGCCTCCAGGACCTCGCACACCGCCTCGATGACGTCGGGCCGGTGCAGCATGCCCACCTTTACGCAGTCGGCCCCGATGTCCGACAGCACGACGCGCATCTGCTCGGCGACGAAGTCGGCCGGCACGTCGGGGATGGCGAACACGCCCCGGGTGTTCTGCGCCGTCAGCGCGGTGACGGCGGTCATGGCATAGCCGCCGAGGGCGGTGACCGTCTTGATGTCGGCCTGGATGCCCGCGCCGCCGCCCGAATCGGAACCGGCGACGATGAGGACGCGTCCCGCCATCGCCCCCGCCCCCGGGGGCGTCATCGGGCGGCGTGGCCGATGACGCCGGCGATGTCGTCGACCACGGCGACGATCAGGTCCTCGTCCTCACCCTCGGCCATGACGCGGATCACGGGCTCGGTTCCCGACGGGCGGATGAGCAGCCGCCCCGTCTTGCCCAGCCGTTTCTCCCCGGCGGCAATCGCCGCCTTTACCGAATCGTCTTCGAGGGGACGGCCGCCGTTGTACGATACGTTGCGCAGGCACTGGGGCAGCGCCTCGAAGACGCGGCAGACCTCGCTCGCCGGGCGCCGGCGCTGGACGATCACGGCCAGCACCTGGAGCGCCGCGATCAGGCCGTCGCCGGTCGTGCTGTAGTCGGCCAGGATGATGTGGCCGGATTGCTCGCCGCCCAGGTTGAACCCGTGTCGGCGCATGTGCTCGACCACGTAGCGGTCGCCGACGGGGGTGCGCACCAGGTCCAGTCCGACGCCGTTCAGGTAGCGCTCGAGCCCCAGGTTGGACATCACCGTGGCGACCACGCCGCCGCCCTTGAGCTGGCCGTTGCCGGCCCAGTGCCCGGCCACCAGGCCCATTATCTGGTCGCCGTCGATCAGGGCGCCGGTCTCGTCGGCGATCAGCAACCGGTCCGCGTCGCCGTCCAGCGCGAGGCCGAGATCGGCACCGTTGGGCGCCACCTGGCCGCACATGGTCTCGATGCACGTGGAGCCGCAGTCCTTGTTGATGTTGTATCCGTCCGGCTGGACCCCGATGGATATCACCTCGGCGCCCAGTTCCCACAGGATATCCGGGGCCACCTTGTAGGCGGCGCCGTTGGCGCAGTCGACGACCACCTTCAGGCCGTCGAGGCGCAGGCCCTTGGGAAAGGTCTGTTTGACGTGCTCGGTGTAGCGTCCCTGGGCGTCGTCCAGGCGCTTGGCGCGCCCGAGCTCGGCCGGCGGCACGAGGTCGCCGCTCATGTCGCCGTCCATGCGCCGTTCGATCTCCGCCTCGACCTCGTCCGACAGCTTGTAGGCGTCCGGCCCGAACAGCTTGAGGCCGTTGTCCTCGTATGGATTGTGCGAGGCCGAGATCATCACGCCCAGGTCGGCCCTGAGGCTGCGCGTCAGCATGGCCACCGCCGGCGTCGGCAGGGGCCCGACCAGGATCACGTCCATGCCCATGGAGACAAAGCCGGCGGTCAGCGCCGGCTCTATCAGGTAGCCGGACAACCGCGTGTCCTTGCCGATGACCACCCGGTGGCGGTGGTTGCCCCGGGTGAAGTGCGCGGCCGCCGCCATGCCGACGCGCAGGGCCGTCGCGGCGGTCATCGGCTCACGATTGGCGGTGCCGCGGATGCCGTCGGTCCCGAACAGCTTTCGCGTCATGGTGTCTCCCTTGCCCTGCGCCCGGCTCCGGGGGCGTTATCATAGCAGAGACGTCACCCTTCCTTAAGGGGCTTGTGCACCGCGACCCGGTGCTTCCCCGGCGCCGGCGGCGTGGATGGCCGACCACGCGCTCAGCGCCTGGCGGGTTTCGGCGACGTCGTGGACGCGCAGGATGTGGGCGCCCTGGGCCACCGCGGCGAGGGCCGCGGCGAGGGACCCGGCGAGGCGTTGTTTCGGCGCCTCCCCCCGGCTCAGCCGGGCGATGAAGCTCTTGCGCGAAACCCCGAGCACGAGCGCGCACCCGAGGCCGTGGTAGAGCGCCAGGCGGTTGAGGATGCGGACGTTGTGGTCGACGGTCTTGCCGAACCCGATTCCCGGATCGACGGCGATGCGCGCCCGTTCCACGCCCGCCGCCTCGCACGCCGCCACGCGCCCGGCAAGATAGTCGTAGACGTCGAGCGCCGCGTCCTCGTAGCGGGGTTCGTCCTGCATGGTCCTGGGTTCGCCCTGCATGTGCACGAGGATCACCGGCGCGCCGCGGGCCGCGACCACCCCCAGGGACCCGGGATCCCCGGTGAGCGCGGTTATGTCGTTGATGATGGCGGCGCCCCCGTCCAGCGCCGCCTCCATGACCCGGGCGTGGCGGGTGTCGACGGAGACGACGAACCCGGCCTCGCTGAGGCCGCGGACCACGGGCAGCACCCGGGCCAGCTCGTCGTCCTGGGAGACCGGCGCCGCCCCCGGCCGGGTGGATTCGCCGCCCACGTCCACGATGTCGGCCCCGGCGTCGGCCAGCGCCCGGCCGCGGGCCAGGGCCCGGCCGGCGTCCAGGGCCTCGCCGCCGTCGGAGAAGCTGTCGGGGGTGACGTTGATGATCCCCATGATCAGGGGGCGGCCAAGCGCCAGTCCAGCGAAGGCGGCGGGCGGGTTCGCCAGGCGCTCGAGCAGCCCCGATGCGTAATCCCCCACGTCCCCGCCTTCCGCCCTCGCCCAGCGCAGCGTCTCCTCCGGGGAAGCGACGGCGGTGGTCACCCCGTCGGCGCCGCGAACCAGGACCTCGAGGCGGGAAACATCGCTCCCGGCGCCGGCGACAGGCCCCAGGGGACGCAGGTAAAGGCGTGAAGCCGGAGCCTCGCCTTTACGCAGGAAGCCCCGCGGCAAGGCGGGGCTTTTTTCTGCGCTGACGCCGGCCGGCACGGCCCACCGGGCGTCGGCCATCAGGACTCGGGCTGTGGCGCGGTCTTCAGGGGGCCGGGGTGTCCCTTGGCCTTTCTGCCGCTGGCGGGAACGGAGGACCTGTGCTCCGGGTCCTTCGGTGCCTCGTCCTCTTCCGGGCGGACGATGGACTCGCCCCTGAGCAGGGCTTTCACTTCGTCGCCGGTCAGCGTCTCGTACTCGAGCAGCGCCTCCCCCAGGGTCTCCAGGTCGTCGCGGTGTTCTTCCAGGATGGCGCGGGCCGTCGCCCCCGCCTCGTCGATGAGGCCGCGGATCTCCTCGTCGATGATCCTGGCGGTCGCGTCGGAGACGTTCTTGCGCTGGGTCACCGAATGGCCGAGGAAGATTTCCTCCTCGTTCTCCGCATACCTGAGGGTCCCCAGCTTTTCGCTGAAACCGAACTCGGTGACCATGCGCCGCGCCAGCGCGGTCGCCTGCTTGATGTCGTCACCGGCGCCGGTGGTGACGTTCTCGGGCCCGAAGGTGATCTCTTCGGCAACCCGGCCGCCGAACATCATCGCCAGTCTCGACTTAAGCTCGACCTTGGAATTGCTGTAGCGGTCCCGTTCGGGCAGGGTCAAGGTCACGCCGAGCGCCCGGCCGCGGGGAATGATCGTCACCTTGTGCAGCGGGTCGTGCTTGGGCACGAACAGCGCCACCAGGGCGTGTCCCGCCTCGTGATACGCGGTCAGCTTCTTCTCTTCGTCGGTCATGACCATGGAGCGGCGCTCGGGACCCATCATCACCTTGTCCTTGGCCGCCTCGAACTCGTCCATGGTGACGACGCGCCTGCCCCGGCGCGCCGCCAGCAGCGCCGCCTCGTTAATCAGGTTGGCGAGATCGGCGCCGGAAAAGCCCGGCGTGCCGCGGGCAATGACGCGGACATCGACGTCGGGCGCCAGGGGCACCTTGCGCATGTGGACCTTCATGATCTTCTCGCGGCCCAGGATATCGGGATTGGACACCACCACCTGGCGGTCGAAACGCCCGGGCCTGAGCAGCGCCGGGTCGAGAACGTCGGGCCGGTTGGTGGCCGCGATGAGGATGACCCCCTCGTTGGATTCGAACCCGTCCATCTCGACCAGGAGCTGGTTCAGGGTCTGCTCGCGCTCGTCGTTGCCGCCGCCCAGACCGGCGCCCCGGTGGCGGCCGACGGCGTCAATCTCGTCGATGAAGATGATGCAGGGCGCGTTCTTCTTGCCCTGTTCGAACATGTCGCGGACACGCGCCGCGCCGACGCCGACGAACATCTCGACGAAGTCCGAACCGGAGATGGTGAAGAACGGCACGTTGGCCTCGCCGGCGATGGCGCGCGCCAACAGGGTCTTGCCGGTGCCCGGCGGCCCGACCAGGAGGCACCCCTTGGGCAGCTTGCCGCCAAGGCGCTGGAATTTCTGGGGGTCTTTGAGGAAATCGATGATCTCCTCGACCTCCTGCTTGGCCTCGTCGATACCGGCGACGTCCTCGAACGTTATGCGGCCCGACTTTTCCGTCAGCATGCGCGCCTTCGACTTGCCGAACCCCATGGCCTTGCCGCCGCCGGACTGCATCTGCCGCATGAAGAAGATCCACACCCCGATCAACAGCAGCATGGGGAACCACGAGATCAGGATGCCCCAAAACGTGGGCGTCCCATCGTCCGCCGGCACGGCGCTGATGCGTACGCGCCCCTCGGTCAGCTTGGCAACCAGGTTGGCGTCGTCCGGTGCATAGGTGGAAAAATTGCGCCCATCCTTGTAATGACCGGTGATGGTGTTGCCCTGCATGGTGACGTCGCGGATCTCGCCGCTTTCAACCGCGGTCACGAAAT
This sequence comes from Pseudomonadota bacterium, assembly GCA_022567015.1. GTDB lineage: Bacteria > Pseudomonadota > Alphaproteobacteria > Rhodospirillales > 2-02-FULL-58-16 > JACZQZ01. The sequence goes on along the minus strand of JADFHR010000164.1, from coordinate 1,797 downwards.
CGGAAAACGCCAGTTGCGCCTGCGCTTCCTGGCGGGACGACCCCTGGAACAGGTTGAACAGCGAGAACACGAGCAGGGCAATGATGACCCACAGCGCCAGATTGCGGCCGAAATTCACCTATCCCATCCTTCCTTGCCTTGCCAACGGGGACCGTCGATCCTTCCCCGGAATCGGCCCGTCACGCCACGGTCGGGCGCGGACCCTTTCCCGTTCCCAAGAAATAATACGCCAGAACCGTTACGCAAGCCTAAACCCCACCCCGGAAATGCTGTTCGGCGGACAAAACGCGATGCGCCCGAACCCCACGCCCGGCCCACGGCCGCCGATCCGAGTATAATACAAATGGGGAACGGCGAAAACACCCCATTTGTCCCGCAGGGCCGGCAGCGACAGCCTGACGGCGGCCGGAAGCGGACCCCCCTTGAGGTCCGGCCGGTCGGCGGCCACCTCGGCCCAGCCCTCGCGCCCCAGGCGCGTCAGTTGGGCGGCATGCCGCGGCCGCGGGGCGCCTTTGCCGGTGGCGGCGAAACGGATGACGAAGCGGCCATCCCAGACGACCTGCGCCCCGGGAACGGCGGCCAGGGGCTCGGGCATTCCACGGGCCTCGCGGCAGACCAGGATTCTGTACCGCTCGGCCATGATCCGGCACCCGCCCAGGGTCCGGGCCTTGCCCAGCTTTCCGCCCACGACCACGGCGTGGAGCCGTTCCAGTTTCTCCCGCCTGGGCGCATATTCGCGTCCCCCCACGCACATGAGGATCCGGGCCAGGGCCCTGAAGGACACGTCTTCGGGCGCCGCCGCCAGGGTGGACTGGTCGAGGCGGGCGTATCCCGCGGGGTGGACCGTGCAACACACCGCCAACAGGGCCGAGGCGGCGTTTTCCAGCGCAATGCGCACGTGCCCCACCCGGTTCGCCCTCTCGGCCAGCACCGCCGGCGACATCCCCGACCGCGCCAAGGCCGGCAGGGCCGCCCGGATCCGCGTCCGGGCGAAGGCGGCGTCGCGGTTGGACGGATCGTCCAGCCATTCCTGGCCGAAGGCCCTGGCCGTCGCCCTGAGCCGCGCCCGCGGCACCCCCAACAGGGGCCGCACCAGCCGCACCGCCGGCGTCTCGACGACCGCGGCCATGGCCGAAAGCCCGTCGATGCCGCTGCCCCGCTCCAGGCGCAGGAGGAAGGTCTCCGCCTGGTCCTCCTGGTGATGGGCGAGCAGCAGATGGAGCACGCCGGCCTGGCGCGCCCACGCCGTCATCAGGCCATAGCGGGCCGCCCGCGCCGCCGCCTGTATGCCGGAGACGGGCTTGGGGCCCCGCCATTCAAGCACGTGGTGGGCGATGCCGCGTGCCTTCAGCCAGCGGCCCACCTGGCGCGCTTCGTCCGCGGCCTCGGGCCGCAATCCGTGGTCGACGGTCAGCGCCGTCGTGCTCCCGCCCCGCCCGCCGGCCCAGCGTTGCACCAGCAGACAAAGAGCCATGCTGTCGCCGCCCCCGGACACCGCCACCGCCAGGCGGGGGTTCCCTTCGAAGGGACCGACGGCCGCCATCATGGCGGCGAAGGCATCGTCGGAAACCGGCGCCGCGGAAGCCGGCTCCCCGTCACCGGGCGGCCCGGCCATATCGATCGAGGGTTTATACCAAGGGGCGCTGATCATGACCCGACGAGCCGGCTTACCAAGGTTTTCGGCCAGGAGCGTGCGCCGTGGCGATGCGGGGCATCGCGAAGCGTGCGCGACGCCGTCCGAAAGCCTTGGTAAGCCGCCGTTCCGGTCGCGTATGCGGCCCGTCGGAGGGCGTCGAA
>JADFHR010000007.1 GCA_022567015.1 Pseudomonadota bacterium | reverse complement strand
CGATGCGGGGCATCGCGAAGCGTGCGCGACGCCGTCCGCAAGCCTTGGTAAGCCGCCGTTGCGGTCGCGTATGCGGCCCGTCGGAGGGCGTCGAAAAGTTTTGACGATGCGCCGCATCGCCTGAAACTTTCCTCCTGCCCGACGAGCCGCCTACGCGATCCCTATGAGTCATGATCAGCGTCCCTTGGTATAAGGACGATAAGGCCCGGAAACGGGCGGGAACCGGGCCGATTGTGCCGCGATCCGCGGGCGGCCGCAACCACCGTATGATTGTGCGCGAAGCCGACGGGGTACCGGACCCCCGGGGGGACACGGGGGGTGCCCCCCGGCAACGATATGCGGGGGACGCCCCCGCGGCCCCCGGGTTTCGGACCCGGCGCCGCCGGTGGGGGAACGTATACCCTGACGCGCAATTTTGGCCCTGGGGCGAATATTCGAGGGGATATTTGACATCAAGGCCGTGTAACTCTACGTTTTTTCGCGCCGGACGCGGGCCACAAGAAAAATTGGGAGGAATCGTGCCGCCGCTGCTCGAAATCGACAACCTGTACACACAGTTCTTCACGTCCGCCGGCACGGTGAGGGCGGTGGACGGGATTTCCTACGTCGTGGAGGAGGGCGAGACGGTTGCCATCGTCGGCGAATCGGGGTGCGGCAAGTCGGTCAGCGCCCTTTCCATCCTGCGGCTCATTCCCGACCCTCCGGGGCGCATCGTGGAGGGCAGCATCCGTTTCATGGGCAGGGATCTGCTCCAGTTGAGCGACGCAGAGATCCGCCACGTGCGGGGCCGCGAGATCGCGATGGTGTTCCAGGAGCCCATGACCTCGCTCAATCCCGTGCTGACCATCGGGCGGCAGCTTACCGAGACGTTGACCCACCACCTGAACATGGACGACAACGCGGCGCAGGCGCGGGCGATCGAGCTGCTCGACCTGGTCGGCATTTCGGACCCCGAGCGGCGGCTGCGCCAGTACCCCCACCATTTCAGCGGCGGCATGCGCCAGCGGGTGATGATCGCCATGGCGCTGTCCTGCGAGCCCAAGCTGATCATCGCCGACGAGCCGACGACGGCGCTGGACGTGACCATCCAGGCCCAGATCCTGGAACTGATGAAGGAACTGACCCGGAGCATGGGCGTCGCCCTGATCATCATCACCCATAACCTGGGCGTGGTGGCCCGGTATGCCGACCGGGTGAACGTCATGTACGCCGGCAAGATCATCGAGCGCGGCAGCGCCCTCGACATCTACCACAGCCCGGCCCATCCCTATACCCTCGCCCTTCTGCGCTCGGTTCCGCGCATGGACCAGCCGCGCAAGGAAAAGCTGGACCCGGTCGAGGGCCAGCCGCCCGACCTGACGACCCTCGACGAGGGATGCTCGTTTCGGCCCCGCTGCCGCTATGCCGTGGACCGGTGCGCGGAAGAGAATCCCCTGCTCGAGCCGGTCAGCGAAGGGCATCTCTCGGCCTGCTGGGAGAAAGACCGCCTCCGCGTGCCCCAGAAGGAAGCCTCATGAGCGATCAAACCACGGTGACCGAGGCCGCGGAAGCGGTCCCCGGCCAGGCCCCGGAAGCGGTCACCAACCGGGCCACGGGAGAGGTCCTGGTCCAGGTCAGGAACCTCAAGATGCATTTCCCCATCACCGAGGGGGTCCTGATCCAACGGGCAGTCGCCCATGTGAAGGCCGTGGACGGGGTGAGCTTCGACATACGCAAAGGCGAAACCCTTGGCCTGGTGGGCGAATCGGGGTGCGGGAAAACCACGACCGGCCGCTGCATCCTTCGACTCGAACGCCCCACCTCGGGGGAGATTTATTTCGACGGGGTCAACGTGGCCAACCTGGGCAAGCGCGAATTGGTCGCCCTGCGCCAGAAGATCCAGGTCATATTCCAGGACCCATACAGTTCGCTCAATCCGCGGATGAAGATCGGGGCCATCATCGGCGAGCCCATGAAAGTCCACAAGATCGAGCCCGATCCGAAGGCGCGGAACGAACGGGTGCGGGAACTTCTCAATCTCTGTGGCCTCGACACCAGGTTCGCCGACCGCTATCCCCACGAGATGAGCGGCGGACAGCGCCAACGGGTGGGCATCGCGCGGGCCCTGGCCATGAAGGCGGAGTTCATCATCTGCGACGAGCCGGTCTCGGCGCTCGACGTCTCCATTCAGGCCCAGGTCATCAACCTTTTGGAGGATCTGCGCGAGGAATTCCACCTCACCTACCTGTTTATCGCCCACGATCTAAGCGTCGTGCGGCATCTCTGCCACCGGGTGGCGGTGATGTACCTGGGCAAAATAGTCGAGCTGGCCGACTGCGACGAGCTTTACGACAACCCCCTGCACCCTTACACTCAGCTGTTGCTTTCGGCGGTCCCCATTCCGGACCCCACGGTGGAGGCTAAGCGCGAGCATCAGATCGTCAAGGGGGAGGTTCCGAGTCCGATCAATCCGCCCAGCGGGTGCGTGTTCCATCCCAGGTGCCCACGGGCGGTCGACGGATGCAGCAAGAACGTTCCCGAATTCCGGGAAGTGAAGCCGGGCCACTGGGTGGCCTGCACCGAGGTTTGAACGCCCCCATCAAGCAAGGGGTGGTGCATATCAAGGGAACGGAAAGGTTCCCGTCAACAGGGAAGGAGCAAAAGTTATGAAACGTCTGTATTCGAAAATCGCCATTTCCGCGGTGGTGGGGGCCGTCCTCGCCGTCGGCGGATTTGGCGCGGCACAAGCCCAGAAGGTCAAGAGGGGCGGAATCCTCAGCTTCGTGGTCGGCTCGAAGATCCCGTCCTATGACGGCCACGTCGAATCGACATTCGGGATGATCCATCCCATCCGGCCCTTTTACAGCCTGCTGATCCGGATCAACCCCGACAACCCGTCGTCGCCGACCGACTTCATCTGCGACCTGTGCAAAGGCAAGGTGCCGGCGGGCGCGGACGGAGGCAAAACGTACACCTTCAAGATCCGCACGGGCGTGCAGTTCCACGACGGCACGCCGCTGACGGCGCACGACATCGTCGCCACCTACAACAAGATCATCTTCCCGCCGAAGGGAATCGCCAGCAGCCGGAAGGCGTTCTTCAAGATGGTGGAATCGGTGAGCGCGCCGGATGACTTCACCGTCGTCTTCAAGCTGAAGTTCCCGTCGGGGGCCTTCATCCCGTCCGTGGCGACGCCGTTCAACTTTATCTATTCGAAGAAGGACCTGGATACCCGCGGGTACACCTGGCACAAGAAGAACATCAACGGCACGGGCGCCTTCAGCTTCGTGCAGCACCAGCCGGGATCGTTCGTCGAGGGCAAGGCGTACGCGCGCTATCACCACATCGGCAAGCCCTACCTGGACGGCTTCAAGGCGATCTCCGCGCCGAAGATGGCGCTCCGGCTCCAGGCCATTCGCGGCGACCGGGCGTCCATCGAGTTCCGCGGCTTCCCGCCGAAGGCCCGCGACGACCTGGTCAAGGCGCTGGGCGACAAGATCACGGTGCAGGAGAGCGACTGGAACTGCGTGCTCATGTTCACCCCGAACCAGGATCGCAAGCCCTTTGACGACGTCCGCGTGCGCAAGGCGCTCAACCTGGCGGTCGACCGCTGGGAGGGCTCCAAGTATCTTTCGAAAATCGCCATCGTGAAGACGGTGGGCGGGGTGGTGTTCCCCGGTCATCCGCTGGCGGCCACCGAGGCCGAGCTGGTCAAGCTCACGGGCTTCGGCAAGGACATCGAGAAGTCCAGGGCCGAGGCCAGGCGGCTGCTGAAGGAAGCGGGCGTCAAGGAGGGATTTACCTTCGACTTCTCCAACCGCGCCGTCGACCAGCCTTACAAGGTGGTGGGGACCTGGCTCGTCGGCCAGTGGAAGAAGATCGGCCTCATAGCCAAGCAGCGGGTACAACCGTCGGGGCCCTTCTATAACACGCTTCGCAAGAGCAGTGACTTCGATGTGTCGATCGACTTCAACTGCCAGTCCGTGATCAACCCGATTGCCGACGTCACCAAATTCCTCGGCAGCGCCGGCAACAATTACGGCAATTACGATGACCCGGTGCTCGAGAAAATCTACGACAGGCTGCTGCGTGCCGAAACGGAATCGGACCAGCGCAAGATTATGCGCGAGTACGAGAATCGGGCCATCAACGAGATGGCTCACCTGGGCATTACGCTCTGGTGGTACAAGATCAACCCGCACCGCTCCTATGTGAAGGGGTGGAAGATCGCGCCAAGCCATTACCTGAACCAGTCTCTCGACCAGATCTGGCTGGACAAGTAGCGGCGGCCAAAAAAATAGAACCGGCCCCCCGCCCGCCGCCTTTCCGGTGGCGGGCGGGACTGCCGGCGCGGCAAACAGGTAATGTATAAATACATAGTCAAGCGCGTGCTGCTGATGATCCCGACCCTGATCGGGGCGGCCGTGCTCGTTTTTTTCCTTTTGCGCTTGATTCCCGGCGACGTTTGCGAGCTGCGTCTCGCCGGTTCCGGCTTATACGCCGACCCGGCGGAAATCGAACTGTGCCGGACCAACCTGGGCCTCAACGACCCCGTTTTCATTCAGTTCGCCGATTTCGTCATAGGGTTCTTGATTCTCGATCTCGGCGATTCCATGTGGACGGGCAAGCCCATCACCTTCGAGATCGGACTCCGTTTCCAGTTGTCCCTGCAAGTCGCGTTCATGGCCACCTTCGTCGCCGTGCTCATATCGATCCCCCTGGGCACGATCTCGGCCATCAAGCAGGATACCTGGATCGATTACGTGGTCCGGATATTCAGCATCGCCGGAATCGCCATACCGTCCTTCTGGCTCGGCATCATGATCATTTTGGGACTGTTGATCCTTACGCAGAAGTTTTTAGGCACGCCCTGGATGCCGCCCATCGAATACGTGTCGCCCTTCGAGGACCCGCTGGGCAACATGGCCCAGTTGATATGGCCGTCGGTGGCCACCGGGTACCGGTATTCGGCGGTCGCCACCCGCATGACCCGTTCGGCGCTCCTGGAAGTGCTGCGCGAGGATTACATCCGCACGGCGCGGGCCAAGGGTTTGCTGGAAAAGGTCATCATCAACCGCCATGCGCTGAAGAACTCGCTCCTGCCGGTGGTTACCGTCATCGGCATCGAGTTTGCGTTTCTCATGGGCGGGCTTGTCGTCACCGAACAGGTGTTCAACCTGAACGGCCTGGGCAAGCTGTTCGTCGAATCGGTGCTGAATAACGATTATACCATGACCCAGGCGCTGGTTATGATCGTGGTCGCAGTGTTCGTGTTCACCAATTTCGTGGTCGATCTGTTCTATGCCTGGCTCGACCCGCGCATCCGCTACGGCTAATAATAAGAGGAACGCTCGATGGCAGTTGCGTCAGAAGTCCAGGCCGACGTCAAACTGGACGAACTTTTCCCGGCAAAGCCCTGGCACGCGGTCGCCATCGACCTGATCCGCAGATATCCGTTAGGCGCGGCCGGGGCGGTTATCGTGGTGGTCATGATTTTGATGGCGATCTTCGCCGACGTGCTGTCGCCCTACGATCCGGAAGAGAACGCCTTCGAGTTCATGTTGACGCCGCCCGGGCTCCAATTCTGGATGGGGACGGACCAGTTCGGACGCGACATCCTGACCCGACTCGTGTACGGCGCCCGTACCGCCCTCTTCGTCGGCTTCTCATGCGCCTTCATCGGCGCCTTCACCGGACTCGTCCTCGGCGTCGCCAGCGCCTATTTCGGCGGCCGCTTCGATCTCATCTTCCAGCGCGTCATGGACGTCTTCATGGCCTTTCCGTTGATCATCATGGCCCTGGCCGTGGTTTCCATCTTCGGCACCGGCACCCAGAACGTGATCATCGCCATCACCATTCCGTTCATCCCGCGCTGCGCCCGCGTGGTCCGTTCCAGCGCCCTCGCCATTCGCGAGATCCCTTATGTGGACGCCGCCCGGGCCTGCGGTTTCAGCGACGCCCGGATCATTCTCCGCCACATGGTGCCCAATGTGATGGCGCCCTTCCTGATCATGATCAGCGCTTTCGTCGGCCAGGCGATCCTCTTGGAGGCGTCGCTGTCGTACCTCGGCCTGGGCGTCCAGGAGCCGACGCCGGCGTGGGGCCTGATGCTCCAGGGCGGCGCCGAGGAATACGCGGAAAGCGCGCCGTGGGTGGCGATCTGGCCGGGCATCGCCATCAGCCTCGCGGTGTTCGGATTCAACCTGTTCGGCGACGCCCTGCGCGACGCCCTCGACCCCAAGCTGCGCGCGCAATAGGGTTTTTTCCGAAAAGTCCCGCCGCGTGCATGGCGCCCGCCGGTGAAATCGGGTAGATCGGCGGTGATGGCGAGGGTTGTCGTACACTTGGTCGGCGCGGCGCGGCCCAACTTCATGAAGGTGGCGCCGCTCTTTCACGTGCTCGGGCGCGAGGCGTGGTGCCGGCCGGTGCTCATCCACACGGGCCAGCATTACGACGCCAACATGTCGGCGGACCTGTTCCGGGACCTTGGGCTGCCCGAGCCCGAGGTCTACCTTGGCGTCGGCAGCGGCAGCCACGGCGAGCAGACGGCCGCCGTCATGGCCGCCTACGAACGTGTTTGCCTCGAGAACCGGCCCGACTGGGTGGTCGTCGTCGGCGACGTCAACTCGACCATGGCCGCCGCCCTGGTCGCCGCCAAGCTGTGCATTCCCGTCGCCCATCTGGAAGCCGGCCTGCGCAGCCGGGACCGCACCATGCCCGAAGAGATCAACCGCATCGTCACCGACGCGGTGGCGGACCTTCTGTGGACTCCGTCCGCGGACGCCGATGACAACCTTCGCGCCGAGGGCGTGGACGAGGACCGGATCGAGCGCGTCGGCAACATCATGATCGACTCCTACGAGCTGTTGCGCCCCGAGATCGAACGCCGGGAGACGCGCAAACGGTTCGGCTTGTCGCCCGGCACCTACGGGGTCGTCACCCTGCACCGGCCGTCCAACGTCGATGACGAACGGGCGCTCGGCACCCTGGTCGATCAGCTCAGGGGCGTGGCGGAACGCCTGCCCCTGGTCTTTCCGGTCCACCCGCGCACCCGGCAAAGCCTTGACAAGTACGGCCTGATGGAGCGCCTTTCGGCGGGCGACGGCCTGCGGCTGACGCCGCCCATGGGCTACATCGACTTCATGAGCCTGGTGCGCGAAGCCCGGCTCGTGATCACCGATTCCGGCGGCATCCAGGAGGAAACGACCTATCTGGGCATCCCGTGCCTGACGCTCCGCGACACCACCGAGCGCCCGATCACCATCACCCAGGGGACCAACCGGCTGGTCCGCCCGGACGACCTGCTGGACACCACCGCCCGCGTCATGGCCGGCGACAGGCCAAAATCCCGCTGCCCGGAGCTGTGGGACGGAAAGACCGCGGGCCGGGTCGCCGCCAGCCTGAAGTCCCGCATCCAGTAAAGGGACGCGCCGGCGATGAAATGAACCACAGAGACCACAGAGATTTCCCGCATCTGCCCTCTCCGGTTATCACCCGCCGAAATCCTTTAATTCCTTCACAGAGCGAAGCGGTATTTCCGTTCCCTGTTATTCTTCTCCGTGAATCCCTCTGTGATCCCTGTGATCCCTGTGTTTCAAAAAAACCTTTCCCCCGGCAAGGGGGTGGACCTTCTGTCCGCGCCCTGACAGTAAGTAATACCAAGGGTCACTGATCATGACCCATAGAGACGGCTTACCAAGGCTTTCGGCTAGGAGCGTGCGCTGTGGCGATGCGGGGCATCGCGAAGCGTGCGCGACGCCGTCCGAAAGCCTTGGTAAGCCGCCGTTCCGGTCGCGTATGCGGCCCGTCGGAGGGCGTCGAAAAGTTTCGACGATGCGCCGCATCGCCTGAAACTTTCCTCCTACCCGACGAGCCGCCTACGCGATCTCTATGAGTCATGATCAGTGACCCTTGGTATAAGGTGTCCCTTTATTTCCGGCGACGCCGAACCGTTGTCTATCCGTGTCCATCCGTGTTCATCCGTGTCAAATGAACAGGCGCATTTCCATCGGAAGATCATTGCCGTGGAATGGTGAACGGTCGCGACCGAACACGGATGGACACGGATAGACACGGTTGAATATCCGTCCCGGCGAAGGCTCGGAAAAGTAATTAAGGGGACACCTTACTCAATCGGCTCGATTACAGATGACGATTTTGCGGGATAACTAAGTAAGGTGTCCCTTTATTTATTTATCACTCTCCGGCCTTGGGCAGGACGCTTTTGGCGATGCCGGCGTCCAGCGCCTCATAGGCGTGGTAGTCGATGACCTCGTACAACTGTTCCCGGGTCTGCATGCGCCCGACCATCCCCTCGGTGCCGCCTTCGGCCTTGATGTGGGCGTAGAGATCCTCGACGGCGCGGGCGGCGACCCTGAGCGAGGACGCCGGCCAGATGACGATGCGAAAGCCGAAGTCCTGGAACTGCCGCGCCGTGAAGTGGGGGGTGCGGCCGAACTCCGTCATGTTGGCCAGCAGGGGCGCGTCCACGGCCCTGGCGAAGGCGCGGAAGTCGTCTTCGCATTCCAGGGCCTCGGGGAACACGATGTCCGCCCCGGCCTCCAGGTACAGCCGTCCCCTGGCGATGGCGCCCTCCAGGCCGTCGGCGGCCGCGTCCGTGCGCGCGATGATGCGCAAGTGGCTGCGCGCCCGCCGCGCCGCCTGCACCTTCGCCGCCATGTCTTCGGGCGGGATCAGCCGCTTGTCGCTGAGGTGGCCGCACTTCTTGGGCAGCATCTGGTCCTCGATCTGCACGGCGGCGGCGCCGGCCGCCTCCAGCTCGCGCACCGTGCGCATGACGTTGATCACCTCGCCATAGCCCGTATCGCCGTCCACGATCAGGGGCAGATCGGTGGCGCGGGAGATGGCGCGGACAAAGAAGCACAGCTCCTCCAACGTCATCACGCCGAGATCCGGCAGGGCCAGGCTGGCCGTCAGCGCGCCGCCGGAAACATAGAGGGCCTGGAACCCCGCCCGCTTGGCGAGGAGGCCGGCAAGCGGGTTGTGGGCGCCCGGCACCTGCAGGATGTCCGGCCCGTCCATCAGCGCCGCCAGCCGTTCGCCGGGCGGGCGCGACTCCCTGCCTTGTCCCTCCAACCAGGTCATGGTCTCAAACTCCTGCGCCTGTCGCCGCCGTGCCGAACCCTCAATCGGGCGGCACCGCGCCCGTGCGCTCGGCGATCAGGCGGTAATGCTCGGTTCGCCTGTGGGCGGCGAAATTGAACACGGTCTCCTTGATGAAGGCGCAATCGTCCAGATCGCATTCGGCCGTGATCAGTTCGTCGTCCAGGGTTTCGCACCGGGCCACGATCTCGCCGGTGGGCGCGATGATGACGCTGCCGCCCATCATCGGATGGCCGTCCTCGGTGCCGGCCTTGGCCACGCCGACCACCCAGGTACCGTTCTGGTACGCCCCGGCCTGCATGGACAGGTGATTGTGGAACATGCGCAGGTTTTCGGGCTCGTCCGACAGCGCGTTCTCGGTCGGGGTGTTGTAGCCGAGGACGACCATCTCGACGCCCTGCAACCCCATGACGCGGTAGGTCTCGGGCCAGCGGCGGTCGTTGCAGATGCACATGCCGAAGACGCCGCCCAGGGTGCGCCACACCGGAAAGCCCAGATCGCCGACCTCGAAATAGCGTTTTTCCAGGTGCTGGAATTTCCGCGCGGGGTCGTATTCGGCGTGCCCGGGAAGGTGCACCTTGCGGTACTTGCCGACGATCGTCCCCGTCTTGTCGACCAGGATCGCGGTGTTGTAGCGGTGCACCTCGCCCGCCTCTTCGGCCAGCTCGGCATAGCCGAGGCTGAACCCCAGCCCCATGGCGCGGGCCGCATCGAACAAGGGCTGGGTTTCCGGGCCCGGCATTTCCCGTTCGAACCAGGAATCGATTTCCGCCTGGTCCTCCATGTACCACCGGGCAAAGAAGGTGGTCAGCGTGAGCTCGGGAAAGACGACCACGTCACAGCCCCGGGCGTGGGCCCGGGCCATGAGATCGAGCATGCGCCCGACGGCGACGGCCCGGCCGTCGCCGCGCTGAATGGGGCCCAGCTGCGCCGCCCCGACGGTGAGGACCCTCGACATCTCCTCCCCATCCCCGCCTCGAAATCCGGCCCGTGTCGACCCGGCGGAGTCTGGCAGCAACGGCCCGACCCTGTCGATGCCTTTCTGCCGGGCGGCGGGGGCCGGTCCCCGAGATTGGCGCGGGCGATCGGTGGCCGATTAATCTTTATTAACCTGCGCGGTGGTAGAACAAACACCATGGAAGCCGTTGCCGTGCATTCGAATCTGACCGGCATCGCCGTCGTCGTGCTGGCGGCGCTGCTGTGCGGCATCGCCATGGAGCGGCTGCGCCAGCCCGCCATCGTCGGCTACATCCTGGCCGGGGTGCTTTTGGGACCCTCCGCCCTGGCCCTGGTGGAAAACCGCGACCAGGTCGTCGTCCTCGCGGAACTGGGCGTTTTGATGCTGCTTTTCGTCGTCGGCATGGAGCTGTCCTTGCGCGTCTTCCGGCGGCTGTGGCGCCTGGCGGTGACCGCCACCCTTTTCCAGATCGGCGCCTCCACCGCGGTCATGCTGGTGTTGTCCAGGTTTTTCGGCTGGCCGCTCGGGCTGTCGCTCCTGCTCGGCTTCGTGGTGGCGCTGTCGAGCACCGCCGTCGCCATCAAGGTGCTGGAAAACGTCGGCGAGCTGCGCACCCGGGCCGGCCGCATCACCATCGGCGTGCTGGTCGCCCAGGACCTGGCCGTGGTGCCCATGATGCTGGTCCTCGCCGCGGTGGCCGAGGGCCGCTTCGACTGGATGGCGATGACCAAGATCGCGGCGTCGGTGGCCTTCCTCGCCGCCCTGATCTGGTTTTTGAGCAGCGGCCGCAAGGTGCGCCTGCCGTTGGCGGGCATGGTCGCCGGCCATATGGACCTGAGGCCGCTGGCGGCGGTGGCGTTCTGCTTCGGAACGTCGGCGTTGTCGGGCCTGCTTGGCCTGTCGGCGCCCTACGGGGCGTTTCTCGCCGGGCTCATCATCGGCAACAGCACCGAACGCCGGGTCATGGTCGAGGCCACCCGGCCCATACAAAGCATCCTGATGATGATCTTCTTCCTGTCCATCGGGCTGCTCATAGACCTTCCCTACGTCTGGGCCAACCTGGGCGCCGTGCTGATGCTGTTCTTCCTGGTCACGGTGTTCAAGACGGCCCTGAACGTCGGTATCCTCAGGGCGCTGGGCCAGTCCTGGCAGCACGCCTTTCTGGCCGGCATCATGCTCGCCCAGATCGGCGAGTTTTCCTTCCTGCTGTCCATCGTCGGGGTCGAGCATGGAATCATCAGCCGCGACGACAGCCGCGTGGTGGTGGCGGTGACGGCCATGAGCCTCGCCTTGAGCCCGCTGTGGGTGATCACCGCGCGGCGCCTGCGCGACCTGGCGGCGGCCGGCATCACGTCCCTGGGCGAGATCCTGCGGCTGATCTACAGACCGGAAGTGGACATGGTCGCCGATACCCTGGATGAGACGCGCCTGTGGACGACGGTGACGGCGCGCCGCGTCGCCACGTTCTTCCGCCGGCGGCAGCAACGCATGCGGGCCGGGGCGGCCGCCGTCGCCAAGAAAAAGGCCGCCGTACCCCGCAAAAGGTCCCATGCCTGACTTCCTCTTGGAAGAGGCGGCCGGCGGCACAATCGCGGGGATCGACGAGGCGGGGCGCGGCCCGTGGGCCGGCCCGGTGGTGGCGGGGGCCGTGATCCTGGATCGCCAGACCCTGTGCGCGGAGTTGCGCGACGGCCTCGACGATTCCAAGGTGCTGTCGCGGCCGATACGCGCCGGCCTGTACGAAATCCTGTGCCGGACGGCGCGCATCGGCATCGGCCGGGCCGAGGTCGGCGAGATCGACTCGGTCAACATCCTGGGCGCCACCATGCTGGCCATGGCGCGGTCCGTCAGCGCCCTCGGCGTCATCCCCGACCTGGCGCTGGTCGACGGCAACCGGAAGCCGGAGCTGCCCTGTCCGGTACGGTGCGTGGTCAAGGGGGACCGGCGCAGCCTTTCCATTGCCGCCGCCTCCATCGTCGCCAAGGTGAGCCGGGACGCCATCATGGCCGAGCTGGCCCGGGCCTTCCCGGGCTACGGCTGGGAACGCAACGCCGGCTATGGGACGCCCGAGCACCGCGCCGCCCTGGAGCGCCTGGGCGTAACCCCGCACCACCGCCGCAGCTTCGCGCCAATACACAAGATATTGCGCCGAGAGGCCGGCTGACTCCAAGATATTGGATGCGTGAGACGCACCTAACCCTTTGAATCCATTTAACTCTTGACGCCGAGTCCCGGCTCGCCCATGTTTTTCAGTATGGAAAACCGCAAGAAAACCTTTGTGAATCAGGTCCTTGTCGGGGACTGCCTGGACCTGATGGCGGCCATGGACGAAGCCTCGGTGGACATGGTCTTCGCCGATCCGCCGTACAACCTGCAGCTCGACGGGACGCTCTTGCGTCCCAACAACACGGCCGTGGACGGCGTCGATCAGGCGTGGGACCGGTTCGACGGGTTCGCCGCCTATGACCGCTTCACCGCGGCCTGGCTGTCCGCCGTGCGCCGCGTGCTCAAGCCCGAGGGAACCCTGTGGGTGATCGGCACCTACCACAACATCTACCGGGTCGGCGCCACCCTCCAGGACTTAGGGTTTTGGATCCTCAACGACGTCATCTGGCGCAAGACCAACCCCATGCCCAACTTCCGCGGCCGGCGCTTCACCAATGCCCACGAAACCCTGATCTGGTGCGCCCGCGACAAGGAGTCGCGCTACCGTTTCAACTACGAGGCCATGAAGGCCCTGAACGACGATCTGCAGATGCGCAGCGACTGGCTGCTGCCGCTGTGCACCGGGCGCGAGCGCCTCAAGGTGAACGGCCGCAAGGCCCATCCCACCCAGAAACCCGAAGCCCTGTTGCACCGCGTGATCCTGGCCTCGACGGAGGTCGGCGGCGTGGTCCTGGATCCGTTCTTCGGCACCGGCACCACGGGCGTCGTGGCCAGGCGCCTGGGACGCGACTTCATCGGCATCGAACGGAACCCCGAATACGCCGATCTTGCGCGAAAGCGCCTGGCACGGGTCCGCGAAACGCCTGAGCCCGGCCTGCTCAGCACCCCGTCCAGGCGCCGGGAGGCGCGCATCCCCTTCGGCTGGCTGGTGGAGCGCGGCATGCTCACGCCGGGACAGGTGCTGTATGACCAGCGCCGCCGCTACACCGCCCGGGTGCGCGCCGACGGCTCGCTGGTCGCCGCCGATTTCCGCGGCTCCATCCACCAGGTCGGGGCCTACGTGCAGAAGGCCCCGGCCTGCAACGGCTGGCAGTTCTGGTGCATGGACGTGAAAGGCAAGCTGGTCTCCATCGACGTGCTGCGGCAGAAGGTGCGCGCCGAGATGCACTGACAGGGGGGGACAGGAAGTAGCCGGCAAGGGGTGGCCGTCACCTGAGACGCCGCCGCCGGGACTAAACACCTACCGCGTCGGCACCGGCTCGTCGCCCGTGTAGTCGTAGAAACCGCGGCCCGTCTTGCGGCCCAGCCAGCCGGCCTCGACGTACTTGACCAGCAGCGGACACGGCCGGTACTTGGTGTCGGCGAGGCCCTCGTGGAGCACGTTCATGACGGCAAGGCAGACGTCGAGTCCGATGAAATCGGCCAGCTCCAGCGGCCCCATGGGGTGGCGGGTCCCCAGCCGCATGGCGGTGTCGATGGCCAGCACCGAGCCGACGCCCTCATAGAGGGTGTAGACCGCCTCGTTGATCATCGGAAGCAGGAGCCGGTTGACGATGAAGGCGGGGAAGTCCTCGGCGTTGACCGGCTTCTTGCCCAGCTTCTCGACCACGTCGCGGATCACCTCGTAGGTGTCCGCGTCGGTGGTGATGCCGCGGATCAGCTCCACCAGTTCCATCACCGGCACCGGGTTCATGAAGTGCATGCCGACGAACTTGCCCGGCCTGTCCGTCCCGGCGGCGAGCCGCGTGATCGAAATGGAAGACGTGTTCGACGCGATGATGGTGTCGGGTCCCAGCACCGGGCAGAGCTTTTTCAGGATGTCCTTCTTGACCTGCTCGTCCTCGGTGGCGGCCTCGATGACCAGGTCGCAGGTCTTGAACCCGTCGTACCCGAGACCGGTCTCGATGCGTTTCAGCGCCGTATCTTTCTCCGCTTCCGAGATCGTCCCCTTGCCCACCTGACGCGCCATGTTCTTTTCGATCACCGCCATGGCCTTGTCCAGCTGTTCGGTGCCGACGTCCGTCATGTACACGTCGTAGCCGGCCAGCGCGCACACGTGGGCGATGCCGTTGCCCATCTGTCCGGCGCCGATGATGCCGATTTTTTTCAGTTCCGCAGGCATTCCAACCCCCCCTGGTGTTGCCGTCTAGAAGGATACGGCTACCGTTGCTTGTCCAGTTCCGCCGACAGTTCAGGCAGGGCCTTGAACAGGTCCGCCACCAGGCCGTAATCGGCGATTTGAAAGATCGGCGCGTCCTCGTCCTTGTTGATGGCGACGATGACCTTGCTGTCCTTCATTCCGGCCAGGTGCTGGATGGCGCCCGAGATGCCGACGGCGACATAGAGGTCCGGCGCCACCACCTTGCCGGTCTGGCCCACCTGGTAGTCGTTGGGGACGAAGCCGGCGTCCACCGCCGCCCTGGAGGCGCCCACCGCGCCCCCGAGCTTGTCCGCGATCTCCTCGAGAAGCGCAAACTTCTCGCCGCTCTGCATGCCCCGCCCGCCCGAGATGACGACCCGCGCGCTGGTCAGTTCGGGCCGCTCGGACTTGGTAAGCTCGTGGCCGACGAAGCGGGAAAGTCCCGGGTCCTCGGCCGCCGGGATGTCCTCGATGGCCGCGTTGCCGCCGTCGGGCGCCGCCGCGTCGAAGGCGGTCCCGCGCACGGTGATCACCTTGATGGCATCGGCGCTTCGCACCGTGGCCAGGGCGTTGCCGGCGTAGATCGGGCGGACGAAGGTGTCCGCCCCCTCGATGCCGATGACGTCGGAGATTTGCGCCACGTCGAGCAACGCCGCCACCCGCGGCATGAGGTTCTTGCCGAACGTGGCGGCGGGCGCCAGCAGGTGGCTGTAGGCGGACGCCAGTCCGGCGACCAGGGGCGCCAGGCTCTCGGCCAGGGGGTGGGCGTAGATCTCCGCGTCGGCGAGCAGCACGTTGGCGACCCCGGCCACCCTGGCCGCGGCCTCGGCGACGGCGCGGCAGTCGGCGCCGGCCACCAGCACGCTCACCTCGCCCAGTTCGCCGCCCGCCGCCACGGTGTTCAGGGTGGCCGCCTTCAAGGCGTCGTTATCGTGTTCGGCGACGACCAGGATGCCCATCAGATCACCTTCGCCTCGTTCCTCAGCTTGTCCACCAGCTCGGCGACGCTGCCCACCATGACGCCGGCCTGGCGTTTGGACGGCTCCTCCACCTTCAGGGTGGTCAGCCGGGGCGTGACGTCGACCCCGAGCTCGTCCGGGCTCAACACGTCGATGGCCTTTTTCTTCGCCTTCATGATGTTGGGCAGGGAGGCGTAGCGCGGCGTGTTCAGCCTGAGGTCCGTGGTGATCACCGCCGGCATTTTCAGCGACACCGTCTCCAGCCCGCCGTCGATCTCGCGGGTCACCTCGGCCGCGCCGTCGGCGAGGACGAGCTTGAAGGCGAAGGTTCCCTGCGGCCAGCCCAGCAAGGCCGCCAGCATCTGGCCGGTCTGGTTGGAATCGTCGTCGATGGCCTGCTTGCCGAGGATGACCAGGTCCGGGTTTTCCCGCTCGACCAGGGCCTTCAGCAGCTTGGCGACGGCAAGGGGCTGGAGATCGACGTCGCTCTCGACCAGGATCCCGCGGTCGCAGCCCATGGCCAGCGCCGTGCGGATCGTTTCCTGGCACGCCGGCGGGCCCATGGAGACGGCGATAAGGTCGCTGACGGTTCCCGCTTCGCGCAGGCGCACCCCCTCCTCGACGGCGATCTCGTCGAAGGGATTCATCGACATCTTGACGTTGGCCGTCTCGACGCCGGTGTTGTCCGACTTGACCCGGATCTTGACGTTGAAGTCGATGACCCGTTTGACGGTGACGAGGACTTTCATGGACCGCCCGCGGATGAACTTGGAAAAGGGTCTTTCCAGGATGGAGAAATCGCTCGCAGGAACGCGCTAACAGGCGGAGTTTGCTGGCAAATCCACCGCCGCGCCTTCTCTTCGCACCTGCACACTAAGGGCAAAAAGCCCCCGCTGTCAACGGCGGCCCGGGCGGTGCCGGGGCGATCCCGGACGGGGCCGCGGAGAAGCGGAAATTGCCAAAATACGGGGTCCGGGAACCTCTGTCGCGACACGCCGTCCACGGTGTCGCGCCGAACCGGCACACCGCGCACCGGCGCCTGCGGAGCCCTCGGCTAACGGTTGGCGCCGGGTATCCACAGCACGTCCTTCTTGCCGCGTCCGTTCAGGTGGCGGGCGAGGACGAACAGATGATCGGACAGGCGGTTCACGTAGCGGATGGCCACCGGGTTCACCGGCTCCTGTCCGGCCAGTTCGGTGATCAGGCGCTCGGCCCGGCGCACCACGGTGCGGCCCAGGTGCAAATGCGCGGCGGGCGCGCTGCCGCCGGGCAGCACGAAAGAGGCGAGGGGCTCCAGGTCCGCGTTCAAGGCGTCGATTTCCCGCTCCAGCCGCTCCACCTGGGCGTCGACGACGCGCAACGCGCCGTCGGTCTTGCCGCCTTCTTCGGGCGTGCACAGGTCGGCGCCCAGATCGAACAGGTCGTTCTGGATGCGGCCCAGCATCTCGTCCGCCGCGCCCGAGGTGTGCAGGCGCGCCATGCCGATGACGCCGTTGGCTTCGTCCACGGTGCCGTAGGCGGCGACCCGGAGCGCGTGCTTGGGGACCCGCTTGCCGCCGCCGAGCGAGGTCTCGCCCTTGTCCCCGCCCCGGGTGTAAATACGCGTCAGCCGCACCATGGATCAATTGCTCAGATGTACATCACCGCCGCGAGGACGGCGAGCAACGCCACCGCCGTGCCCTGCGCGACGATGCGCAGGCGCATCAGCTTGTTGCCCCAACGGGCGTTGAAGCTGCCGCCCCGGGCCATGGCGACGACGCCCGTGACCAACGCGCCCACGGTGACCGCCAGGGCGACCGCCAGGGCGATGCCGACCAGCACCTTGAGCAATACGGAAAGCACCTCCATGGCCCCGAATATACAGCCAATCGCCCGCCGCCGGCAATTTCCATGGACGGCCGGTCACACCGGGCCCCGCGCCTTGCCGCCGTCACCGGCGGGATCGGCGATACCGGGCGTGGAGGAGGTGTGAGGGGTTTAACCCTCCGCGGAGTCGCGGCGCGGCGCGATGACGGGAACGGGCGGGACGTCCGTGCCGGCGACCGCGACGTTGTCGACCAGCGGTTTCAGGGTGTCCTGCAGGTGGCGCACGACGCCGTCGCGGTATTCCTCCCGGATCAGGCACCAGCTCACATACAGCCCGCCGTTGACATCGAAACCCATGATGTCGTCGTTGCCGGCGACATGGTGGAAGGTGCCCGCCAGGTCTTCGGTGTGGCCCACGAACACCCACGCCGGCCGCACGCCGGCGTGCCAGACCACGTAGACCCCGCCGAGCCTGGCCAACCCCTCCGCTTCGGGGTCGAGTCTGACCAGGCGGTGGAAGCGTCCGCTCGCGGATGTGGCCCAGTTGGGGTCCATCGGCCTGTCGGACGCAAAGTGCTTGACCTTACTTCTGCCAAACAAAGGCATCTCCTGCGATACCCGGACCCCGCCGGGGCGGTGTCACGCTCCTCGGGCTGGCGCGGCGGCTCCCAGCGGGGGAAACCGGCGGCGCGGGCCTCGGTACACCGGCCTCCGTCCTCGGCATCGGACGGAGGTCGCCTTGCATGGCAGTGTTACGGGGCCGTGGTTGCAAAATGGTTAATTTCCGCGTTTCCGCCGGTTCTTTGTTCGATGCGGAGCCCCGGGCGTTGGCCGCCCTTATACCGATTACCGATGCTCAATAATATGGGTATTACCCCAGGGGCCGGGTCGCGGTCTCCAGCCAGCGTGCGGTGTCGGCGTCCACCAGCGGGGTCAGCGCCTCGCGGACGCGGGCGTGGTAGGCGTCCAGCCACGCCCTTTCGGCGCCGGTCACCAGGGAGGGCTCGACCACGGTTAGGTCGATCGGGGCGAGGGTCAGGGTTTCGAAGCCGAGCAGGTCCTTTTCCGCCCCCTCCGGCGCCTCGGCCGGCGTCACCGTGACCAGGTTCTCGATGCGGATTCCATAGGCCCCGGTCTTGTAGTAGCCCGGTTCGTTGGAGACCACCATGCCGGGCTCCAGGGCGACCCGGTTGGGCTGCTTGGAGACCCGTTGCGGTCCCTCGTGCACGCACAGGTAAGCGCCGACTCCGTGGCCGGTGCCGTGGTCGTAGTCCAGCCCCACCTCCCACAGCGCCCGCCGGGCCAGGGTGTCGAGCTGGGAGCCGGTGGTGCCCTTGGGAAACCGGGCCGTGGCGATGGCGATGTGGCCCTTGAGCACGCGGGTGAAGCGGTCGCGCATCTCGTCCGTCGGTTCCCCGATGGCCACCGTGCGGGTGACGTCGGTGGTCCCGTCCAGGTACTGGGCGCCCGAATCGACCAGGTAAAGCGACCCCGGCTCCAGGTCCCGGTTGGTCTTTTCGGTGACCCGGTAGTGGACGATGGCGCCGTTGGCGCCGGCGCCGGAAATGGTGGGGAAACTGAGGCCCCGGAAGTGCTTGCCTTGGCGCCGCAGGCCTTCCAGCCGCTCGGCGGCCGCCATCTCGGTGACGCCGCCGTCGGGCGCCGTCGCCGCCAGCCAGGCCAGGAAACGGCTGAGGGACGCGCCGTCGCGCCTGTGGGCGGCGCGTATGCCCTTGAGCTCGACGGGGGTCTTGCGCGCCTTGGGCAGGGCGCAGGGGTCGGGCCCCCGCGAAAGCCTGGCGCCCGCCTTCTTCAGGCGGTCGACCACCCAGGCCGGGGTGCCGGCCGGGTCGACGCGCACCGTCTTGCGGGCGCCGCCCAGCCGGTCCAGGGCCGCGCCGAAGGCGCCGGGCCCGCGCACCGTGACCTCTTTGTCCAGGTGCCGTTCCACGCCCTTGGTCAGCTTGCGGCGGTCCACGAACAGGTCCACGGTCGCGTCGGCGTTCAATACGGCGAAGGCGAGGGCGAGGGGGGTAAAGGGCACGTCGCCGCCGCGCAGGTTGAGCAGCCAGGCGATGGAATCCGGGGCCGTCAGCACGGCCGCGTCGACCTTTTCATCGGCCAGGGTTGCGGCCACCCGGCGCCGTTTCTCGTCCGCGGTCACGCCGGTGAAGGTGGTGCTCTGCGCCACCACGGGCGCAATGGGCGGCGGCGGCTGGTTGCGCCACACCGCGTCCACCGGGTTGTCGGCGGCGGCCACCAGCCTGGCCCCGGCCTTTTCGCAGGCGGCGCGCAGGTGCGCCACCTGGTCCGGCGTGTGCAGCCAGGGATCGTAGGCCAGCCGCGCCTTGGGCGGCAGGTGGGCGGCGATCCACTGGCCGGGCGGGCCGTCGGCCGGCGGCGGAAACTCGTACAGGGCGGCGTCCACTTCGGTGCGCGCCTGTAAGGTGTAGCGTCCGTCGACGAACACGGCGGCCCGGTCCCTGAGCACCACCGCCGTGCCCGCCGAGCCGGTGAACCCGGTCAGCCAGGCCAGGCGCTCGGCCCGCCTCGGCACGTATTCCCCCTGATGCTCGTCGGCCCGGGGCACGATGAAACCGTGCAGCCGGCGGCGCCTCAGCTCGCCCAGCAGGGCCTCCAGCCGGGCCGGCGCCTCGTTTCCCGGGCCGTCGAGGCCGTCGTCGGCCGCGGCCGCCAGCCGCGCCCTGAGGGCGGCGAGCTGGCCGGCAAGCTCGGCGCCGGGCCGGGCCGCCACCAGGGCCATCCACGCGTCGGGCTCGAAAGGCTCGGGCGCGGCGACGACGCCGCGCACCAGCCGGCGCACCCGGGCCGCGCCCAGGGGCGAGCCCGCCCGCCGCAACAGGCGGTCCAGTGTCTCGTCACCGCGATAGGTGTCGTCCACGGCCGATCGACCCCCCGCCGTCGTGTCCACGCCACGTTTGACGGTCACAAGGTTGAAAGTGGGAAGAAGCTAAGAGCCGGCACCGGTCCAGGCAAGGGGCAATGGCGGGCGCGGACCCCCGGTCGCGCCGGCCCGGGGCATGCGCCCGGCGCAATGCTGCACTGCAACATTTCGACTTAAACGGCCGGCGAAAAGTATTATGTATTGAGCGTGACCCGCAAGGCATCCCCTGCCTTCCCTGTTTCGGGGGCAACGTGGTGTTTCGGTACTTCTTCGATAAAGGAATCGGGACCATGACGACATCCGGATACGATGACATTCAAAAGAGGTTCTTCGCCGAACCGTCCGCCTATCAAACCATTGATATGCAACGGATGGTCGCCGAGGCTCACTACCTGCGGGCCAAGGAGCTGGCACACCTCGGGCGCCTGGCGCGCGCCTCGGTCGCGGGTTTCTTTCGCGCCTCGCTGCTGGCGCCGGTGGTGCGCTGGTATCGGCGCCGCAAGTTCTATCAGGAACTGATGAAGCTCGACGACCGGACTCTCGCCGACATCGGCATACTGCGCTGCGACATTCCGCAGATGGTCAGGAACTCCTATGCGCCGCGGACCGCCCCGGCCGAAACGCCGGCGGCGGGGGCCACGGTGCACCACCTGCCGGCGGGCGGAAAATCCGCCGCCGCCCAATCGGACGACACCGACCGGTCGCTTGCCGCCTGAACACCCGCCGTCGCCCCCGGCCGGGAGCCGCCCGGTCCGGTGGCGCTGCGGCGCAGGTTCTCGCGGGGCCCTAGGCCCCGCACCCCCTGGGATTTAGGGCCTGCGGCCCTGAGAAAAAGCGGGGGCTCAGGGGAACCGTGGCCCCAGTGGGGCCGCGTAAGTCCCCTGAGCGGGTGCAACCCCACCCGGCCGGGCTGGTGCACATCAACCAGTCGCAAATTTACCCGAGCCAAGCCCTAATCCCCACGCCCGCCGCTTTCCTTCACTTCGCGGTAGCCCCGCGCCCGCATGCAGCGGGCGAACAGGTCGTCCCGCTTCTTGACGGCGTCGAACCGGGCCATCCTCGCCCGCAGCGGATCCGTGCGGGTGTCGTCGTCCTGGGGCCGGTAGCCGCGGTCGCGGACGTAGTCGCGCTCGGCCCCGGCGGTCGCCTGAACGCGGCAGGCGGCCTTGTCGCCGGGCCACCGGTCCCTGGGCACGCCCGGGTTCTCCCAACGGGTGGGCGCGGCGCAGGCGGCGGCCAGCACAACGGCGAGGGAAGCGGCCAGCGCTTTCGGCCAGGACATCATCGCCCGTATCGCTCCTTCAGCACGCTGGTGAAGACCGCTTTTGCGCCGCGACGCCGGTCTTCAGCCGCCACACCTCGCCGGCCAGCGCCGCCAGCTCGTCTTCGCCCCACGTTCCCCGGTCGTTGAGGCGGCCGGCCAGGTCGCCGGGAACGGCGCCCAGTCCGTTGCGGGCGCCGGCAATGGCTCCGGTCATGGCGGCGGTGGTGTCCACGTCGCCGCCGACGGCAATGGCGGTGCACACCGCTTCCCAGTAATCCTCGGGATGGCGCACAAACGCGTACAGGCTCCACAATACGCTGCCGACGACGAAGGGCGAAATGCCCTCCCACACGTCGCGGAAATCGGGCGCCAGTCCGGCGCCGGCGATCACCGTGACCGCCTCGTCGGGCGGCAGCCGGACCCAGCCGGCCAGATCGACCAGCGACCGGCCCACCGAGTCCTCGACCGAGCCCGCCCATTCCGCCAGTTGCCCGAGGAATCGGGCCGGGTCCAGCGGCCCTTCCTCCATGGCCAGGGCGACCGCCCCGGCGATGGCCACGGCCCCGGCCGAGCAGCGAAGGTCGGCGTGGGTGATGCGGCCCTGGTCGCGGGCGGCGTCGATAAGCGCCGCCGCGTCGTCGAAGAACATCAGCCCGACGGGGCCCGCCCGCATGGCGCTGCCGTTGCCCGCCGACGGGGGCGGCGTTCCGGCCTCCCGCCAGGGCACCCCGGCGGCGAGGCGCCGCGCCGCCTGCTCGGTCGCCAATCCCCGCCCGACGATGCGCTCCTCGGCGAAGATGGCGGCGATGCGCGCCGCGTAATCGGCGGCGTCGAAGCCGCCCCGGGCGGTGTAACTCTGCATCATCTCGCGGGCGAGCTGGGAATCATCGGAATACTGGCCGAAGGCGAAGGGACCCCGCCGGCCCTCGTGCGCGCGTCCGCCCTTGAGCACGGTGTCCACGTAGGCGCGGCACGTCCGCGGCGGTTGCCCCTCGACGATGAAGCCGAGCGCGTCGCCCAGGCACTGGCCGATGAGGCAGCCGGCGAAGCGGTCCTCGGGCGGAACCATCGCGGGTGTCCTTGTCCTGCCGCCGCCACCCCCGGGCGTTACCCCCGACGCCCGTCGCCGGGGAGCGGCTTCCGGGCCTTGTCGGCGCCCGGGCGCCGGTCTTGCGGTACCGGCCCGAGACAGCCGCGAACCAGGGCGATGGCCTCCGGCGAATCCCACTCCACGGGTCCGACGACCCGGCCCACCTCGTTGCCCCGGGCGTCGATGAGAAGGGTCGTCGGCAGGCCGCGCACGCGCAGCTTGCGCAGGACCTCGCCGCGTTTGTCGACCAGGACCGGGAGGTTCCGAATCCCCAGTTTCTTGTAGAACCTTTCGATCACCGGGGCGCCGCCGCGGTCCTCGGACAGGGTCAGGACCTCGATCCCCTCGCCCGACACCTCGGCCTGAAGGCGGTCCAGCGAGGGCATTTCGCGGACGCACGGGGCGCACCAGGTGGCCCAGAAGTTCAGCACCACGGCGCGGCCCCGGTAGTCGGCGATGGTGCGCGCGGTGTCCGCGCCCTCGACGAAGGGCACCTGGCGCACCGGCCGCGGCGGGAGCGTGAGCTGGAAATTGTATATGCCGCGCCCGGCGGCGGCGCATTTCCCGCCTTCCGCACTTGCATGCGGCGGGGATATGACCACAATCACCGAAAATGCCAATGGCACGAGGACGGCGCGAATCATGTTGGGCAGTACTCCCTATTCTCCCGCCGGTGCGCCATGACGGCCAAATCGGCCAAGCGTGCGCCGGGCGCCGGCACGGTGCGCGGCGGGCGGCTCGACGCCGCGCCGTCGGACCTCATGGATGCGATCAACGTCTCCATCGACGTGGACAAGCGCCTCCATGCCGAGGACATCGCCGCGTCCAAGGCGCACTGCGCCATGCTTGTGCGCCAAGGCATCATATCGGAAGCGGACGGCGATGCCATTCTCGGGGGTTTGGACACCATCGGCAAGGAAATCGAAGACGGCCGGTTCCTTTTCCACAGGTCGCTCGAGGACATCCACATGAACGTGGAGTCCCGTCTCGCCGAGTTGGTGGGCGATGCCGCCGGGCGCCTGCACACGGCGCGCTCGCGCAATGACCAGGTGGCCACCGACCTGCGCCTGTGGCTGCGCCAGACCCTGGACGATATGGACGAGGCGCTGGCCGGCCTGCAGGCGGTCCTCATCGACAAGGCCGAAGCCCACGCCGGGACCGTGATGCCCGGCTTCACCCATCTCCAGGCGGCGCAGCCGGTGACCCTGGGACACCACCTGCTGGCCTACGTGGAGATGTTCGGGCGCGACCGCGGCCGCGCCGCCGACTGCCGCCGACGCCTCAACCAATGCCCCCTCGGCGCGGCGGCCCTGGCCGGCACGTCGTTTCCCATCGACCGCCGGATGACGGCAGAGGCGCTCGGCTTCGACGGCCCGTGCGCCAATTCCCTGGACGCCGTCTCGGACCGCGACTTCGCCATGGAGTTCCTCGGCCTGGCGGCGGTGCTCGCCGTCCATCTGTCGCGGCTGGCCGAAGAGATCGTGCTGTGGTGCAGCGACGCCTTCAAATTTGCACGCCTGTCGGACGCGTTCTCCACCGGCAGCTCGATCATGCCGCAGAAACGCAACCCCGACGCCGCCGAGCTGGTGCGGGCGAAGACGGGCCGTGTCATCGGCGCCCTCGGCGCGCTGCTCGTGGTGATGAAGGGGCTGCCCCTGGCTTATGGCAAGGACCTGCAGGAAGACAAGGTGCCGGTGTTCAAAACCGCCGAAACGCTTTCGCTTTCGCTGGCCGCCATGGCCGGCATGGTGAGCGGGATGGAATTCGATACCGGGCGGATGAAGGCCGACGCCGGCGGCGGGTTCTCGACCGCCACGGATCTGGCCGATTGGCTGGTCCGGGAACTGGACATGCCGTTCCGGGATGCCCATCGGGTCACCGGGCGGCTGGTCGGGCTGGCCGAGGAAAAAGGCTTAAGCCTTGACGGCTTGCACCTGGATGACATGCAATCGGTGGAAAAGGGGATCACCGAGGCTGTTTTCGGGGTCCTCGGCGTCGACAATTCGGTGACCAGCCGGGACAGTTTCGGCGGCACCGCGCCCGAAAGGGTGCGCCAAGCGGTGAGTGCCGCCCGCAAGAGGTTTTTGACATGACCCAGAATGACCAAGCGCCGGTGCGTCGAATGGCCCCCGGGACGGCGGCGTTGACAAGAAGGGCGATGATCCGCAACGGCCTGTTAATCCTGGCTGTCTTGGCCATGGCCGCGCCCTTGGCCGGCTGCGGCAAGAAAGGAAGACCCCTCCATCCGCAGGATAGCGATTACCCCAAAAAATATCCGGCCTCTGAAGAGGAAAAGGAACAAGAGGGTCAAGCCCAACCCAAGCAAGGGGTCGTCAAGCCGGGGGGATTCATCTACGAATACCCGAACCGGCCGCCGGCTAAATAGTCTAAATAATCTATTTAACCCGGCACGGGCTGAGCCCGGACAGGGGTAAAAAATGGATCACTTTCAATATACCGATGGCGAATTGTGCGCCGAGGCGGTGCCCATAAGGCACATCGCCGACGACGTCGGCACGCCTTTTTACTGCTATTCGACGGCCACCCTGGAACGTCATTACCGGGTCTTCGCCGAGGCCGTCGGCGGACTCGACGCCACCATCTGCTACGCCGTCAAGGCCAATTCCAACCTCGCCGTGATCGCCACCCTGGCCCGGCTGGGGTCCGGCGCCGACGTGGTTTCGGGGGGCGAGTTGAAGCGCGCCCTGGTTGCCGGGGTGCCGGCCTCGAAGATCGTTTTTTCCGGCGTCGGCAAGACGGCATCGGAAATGGCCGCCGCGCTCAAGGCCGGGGTCATGCAGGTCAACGTCGAATCGGTGCCGGAACTGGAAACCCTTTCCGGTGTTGCCTCAATGCTCGGCATCGACGCCGACGTCGCCATCCGGGTCAACCCGGACGTCGATGCGCTGACCCATGAAAAGATCGCCACCGGCAAAAGCGAAAACAAGTTCGGCATCGATTGGGAGAGCGTCCCCGGCGTTTACCGCCTCGCCGCCGGGCTGGAGGGCATCCGGGTCGCCGGCGTCGCCGTCCACATCGGCTCGCAGATTCTCGACCTGGCGCCGTTTCGGGAGGCCTATGAGCGTGTTGCCGAACTGGTCGGGACGCTCAAGGCCGACGGCCACGCCATCGAAACCCTGGACCTGGGCGGCGGCCTCGGCATTCCCTATGAAGACGAACGACCGCCGAGTCCGAAGGAATATGGCGAAATGGTCACGTCCGTGGTCGGCGGTCTCGGGTGCCGGGTTATTCTCGAGCCGGGCCGCATGATCGCCGGAAACGCCGGAATCCTGGTCACCCGGGTGATCAACGTCAAGCAAGGCGCGAACCACCCCTTCGTCATCGTCGATGCGGCGATGAATGACCTTGTCCGCCCGTCGCTCTATAATGCCCACCATGCCATCGTGCCGGTGGCCGAACCCCCCGCCGGCGCCGATTTGAAGGAGGTAGAGGTGGTCGGTCCGATCTGTGAAACCGGGGATACCTTTGGCAAGCCCCGGCCGTTGCCGGAAATCCAGGCCGGCGATCTTTTGGCCATCCGCACCGCCGGCGCCTATGGGGCGGTCATGGCGTCGGCCTACAACACCCGGCCCCTGGTGCCCGAAATTATGGTCAGTGAAGGGGATTTCGCCGTCGTCCGCGACCGCATCACCGTCGATGACATGCTGGCGCGCGAGGGACTGCCCGGTTGGCTTGCCGAAGGCAGGGAGGCGCGGCCCGGGGCCGGGGACTGAA
>JADFHR010000006.1 GCA_022567015.1 Pseudomonadota bacterium | reverse complement strand
TATATTTGGTACTGTCGTGCGGCAAAACCTACCCTATCGTCCTATCGGACACTGTGGCGAGCTATGGCCGGTCATTCTCAGTTCAAGAACATCATGTACCGGAAGGGGGCCCAGGACGCCAAGCGCGCCAAGCTCTTCACCAAGCTCATCCGCGAATTGACGGTGGCCGCAAGGTCCGGACTCGCCGATCCCGCCATGAATCCCAGGCTGCGCGGGGCCATCGCCGTGGCCCGGGCCGCCAACATGCCCAAGGACAACATCGAGCGCGCCATCAAGCGCGGGGCAGGGGGCGAAGAGGGCACCGCCTTCGAGGAGATTCGGTACGAAGGGTACGGACCCTGCGGCGTCGCCATCATCGTCGAGGCGCTGACCGACAACCGCAACCGGACGGCGTCGGAGGTTCGCGCCGCCTTTTCCAAACATGGCGGAAATCTGGCCGAATCGGGCAGCGTCAGCTTCATGTTCGAGCGCATCGGCCTGATCCGCTACAAGGCGGACGCGGCCAGCGCCGACGACATGTTCGAGGCGGTGTTGGAGGCGGGGGCCGAAAACGTCGACTCCGCCGAAGGGGGGCATCAGATCACCTGCCGCCCCGACGACCTGAGCGCCGTGCGCGACGCTTTGGAGAAACGATTCGGTCCGGCCGTTTCGGCGGCCCTGGACTGGAGGCCGCGGAACACCGTGCCGGTGGACGAGGGATCCGCCGAGACCCTGTTCCAGCTGTTGGACCTGCTCGACGACAACGACGATGTGCAAAGGGTGGCCGCCAATTTCGAGGTCGCCGACAACGTCATGGATCGGCTCGGCGCATGAGCGGCGCCGGGGCGGGGATAGGGGAGTACCTGGACCCATGAGAGTGATCGGACTGGACCCGGGCCTGCGCAACACCGGATGGGGTGTCATCGACGTCACGGACAACCGGCTCAGCCACGTCGCCAACGGCGCCGTCAGCACGGAGGCCCGGCTGTCCCTGGCCGAACGGCTGGTGCAGCTGGAGGAAGGCCTGGCGGCGGTCATCGAACGCTTCGCGCCCGTGGAAGCGGCGGTCGAGGAAACCTTCGTCAACCGGAACCCCGGCTCCACCCTGAAGCTGGGACAGGCACGGGGCATCGCGCTTCTGGTTCCGGCCCGCGCCGGCCTGATGGTGGCGGAGTATCCCCCCAACCTGATCAAGAAAACGGTGGTGGGCAGCGGTCACGCCGCCAAGGAGCAGATCCAGATGATGGTGCGCACCCTGCTTCCGGGCTGTGCCATAACCAACGCCGACGCGGCGGACGCCCTGGCGGTGGCCATATGCCACGCCCATCACCGGGGCGCACGCATGATGATTGCGCGATCGGCCGTGGGAGTGGGGGCGGAGGTGCTCAGGTGATCGCCAAACTCACGGGCATCGTCGATTCCCAGGGCGAGGACTGGGCCGTCATCGACGTCTCCGGCGTCGGATACCGGGTGTTCTGTTCCGGGCGCACGCTCGGCCGCATGACCGTCGGCGAGGCGGTCACCCTGCTCGTCGAAACCCATGTCCGCGAAGACCACATCCACCTGTACGGATTCGCCGACGCCATGGAACGCGACTGGTTCCGCCTGTTGACCACGGTGCAGGGGGTTGGCGCCAAGGTCGGGCTGGGCATCCTCACGGCCCTGAGCGCGGACGCGTTGGTGCGGGCGATCGCCGCCCAGGACCGGGCCGCCATCCGGCAGGCCTCCGGCGTCGGGGCCAAGCTGGCGGGCCGTATCCTGAGCGAGCTCGAGGACAAGGTCGGCGCCCTCGCCCTCGGTCCGCTGGCGTCCTCGCCCGGCGCCGGCGACGGGGGTGGCCTGCGCCGTCCCGCCGCCGACGCCGTGTCGGCCCTGGTCAACCTGGGCTACACCCCGTCCGAGGCGCTGGGGGCGGTGTCCCAGGCGGGCGGCAGGTTGGGGTCCGACGCCCCGGTGGAGGCGTTGATCCAGGGCGGGCTGGTTGAATTGGGTGCCAGCGAGCAAAGCCGATGACGGAGGACCGCGTCATTGCCCGCGACCGGACCGAGGGCGATCCGCCCGAGGCCGGGCTGCGCCCGCGGACCCTGGACGACTTCGTCGGCCAGGTCCAGGTGTGCGAAAACGTGCGGGTTTTCGTCACCGCCGCCCGCGCCCGGGGCGAGGCGCTCGATCATGTGCTGTTGTACGGACCGCCGGGCCTGGGCAAGACGACGCTGGCTCAAATCGTGGCCCGCGAACTGGGGGTCGGTTTTCGCGCCACGGCCGGGCCGGTGATCGCCAGACCGGGAGACCTGGCGGCGATCCTGACCAACCTGCAACCCCAGGACGTCCTTTTCATCGACGAGATCCACCGCTTGAGTCCGGTGGTCGAGGAGGTCCTGTACCCGGCCATGGAGGACTTCCAGCTCGACTTGGTCATCGGCACCGGTCCCGCCGCCCGGTCCGTGCGCATCGATCTGCCGCCGTTCACGCTGATCGGCGCCACCACGCGCACCGGGCTGATCACCTCGCCGCTCAGGGAGCGCTTCGGGATTCCCCTGCGTCTGGTGTTCTACGAGGCCGGGGAGCTGGAGAAAATCGTGCGCCGGGGGGCCCGGCTTTTGGGCATGGAACTCACCGCGGACGGAGCCGCCGAGATCGCCCGCCGGTCGCGGGGAACGCCCCGGGTGGCGGGTCGGCTGCTCAGACGGGTGCGCGACTTCGCGGCGGTCGAGGGCGCGGCGCCGGTCGACACCGCCGTCGCCGCCGCCGCGCTGAAGCGTCTCGAGGTTGACCAGAATGGGCTCGACGCCATGGACCGCCGCTATCTGCGCTGTATCGCCGACAACTACGGCGGCGGGCCGGTCGGTGTGGAGACGCTGGCGGCGGCGCTTTCGGAGGAACGCGACACCATCGAAGAGGTGATCGAACCCTATCTCATCCAGCAGGGATTCCTGTTGCGCACCTCGCGGGGCCGCGCCTTGGGCGAGCCCGCCTACCGGCACCTGGGCCTGGCCGTGCCGGCCTCGGCGGCCCAGCTCGAGCTTGTCGCGGCGGCGGAGGGCGGAGATGAATAAGCCGGCGGGCGCGGCGCGGCCCGGTGGGCGCGGGCGATCGGCCTCTGCGGCCGCCCGTGCCGGCATTGCGCGAGGACTTTGGATTATGAACGAAGGGGGCTGAGCCATGGAAACCACCATCGTTGAAGCCGCCGCGCTGGGCGGCTCCGTCGCCGATCTCGACTTTTCCATATTGGCCCTGTTCCTCAGGGCCGACGTGGTGGTCAAGGCGGTCATTGTTATTTTGTTTTTCGCGTCGATCTGGTGCTGGGCGATCATCTTCGAGAAAGTCCTGGGGCTGCGCCGCCTCAACGCCCGGGCCGCCGATTTCGAATCCGCGTTCTGGTCCGGCTCGTCCCTGGACGAGTTGTACGACCGCATCGGCGCCCGGCCCGGCGACCCCATGTCCGCGGTTTTCGTCACCGCCATGCAGGAATGGCGGCGCTCCCTGGCCAAGGGACTGACCCAAAACGAAAGCGCCCGCGCCAGCCTGCAGGAGCGCATCGAGCGGGTCATGCAGATTGCCACGGTGCGCGAGATGGACCGCGCCGAACGCAACATGACCTTCCTCGCCTCCACCGGGGCGACGGCGCCGTTCATCGGACTGTTCGGCACGGTGTGGGGGATCATGAACAGCTTTCAATCCATCGCGCTGTCGAAGAACACCAGCCTGGTGGTGGTCGCGCCCGGCATCGCCGAGGCGCTGTTCGCCACGGCGCTCGGACTGCTGGCGGCGATTCCGGCGGTGGTGGCGTATAACAAGCTGTCCAAGGACCTGACCCGCTACGCCGAACGCCTGGACAGCTTCGCCGGCGAGTTTTCCGCAATCCTGTCGCGCCAGATGGAAGAGAAGCACTGATCATGGCCGCAACCGTATACGGCGGCCAGGTCCGCCGCGACCGCCGCCGCGCCCATCGCCCGATGAGCGAGATCAACGTGACGCCCATGGTGGACGTCATGCTGGTGTTGCTGATCATCTTCATGGTGACGGCGCCGCTGCTCACCGTCGGGGTCCAGGTAGACCTTCCCAAGACCAAGGCCTCGGTGATTCCGGGCCAGGACGAACCGCTGACCATCACGGTGGACGGCGAGGGACGCATCTATCTCCAGGAAACGGAGTTGGATCTGGAGGTCCTGGCCCCGCGGCTGATCGCCATCACCAGCAACAATCCCGATGTCCGCATTTTCCTGCGCTTCGACAAGACCATCCGATACGGGCGGGTCATGGAGGTGATGGGCACGGTCAACGGCGCCGGCTTCACCAAGATCGCCCTGATCACCGAGCCGCTGGGAAGCGGCACCGCGGGCAAAAAAAGGAAGAAGGCGGCAAAGAAGTAAAGGTATGGTCATACCCAGGGGCATCGTCTATTCCGTCCTTTTCCATGCCGTGGTGTTGACCGCCGGCTATTACGGCATGCCGTCGCTGCGCCGGTTGCCGCCGGCGATGGATGCCCCCATCGTCGTCGAATTGGTGACCGTCGCCGAGCTGACGAATGCGCCGCCGCCGGAGGCCAAGCCCGAGCCCAAGCCCGAGCCCAAGCCCAAGCCCGAGCCCAAGCCCGCGAAGGCCGAACCCGAGCCGGCGAAGGCCGAGCCGCCGCCGCCCGAGCCCGAGGTGGCCGCCGTGCCGCCGCCGCCCGAGGAGCAACCGAAGGCGAAACCCGCGCCCAAGCCGAAGCCCAAGCCCAAACCGAAGGCCAAGCCCAAGGCGCCGCCCCGGCTTGCCAAGGTCAAGCCGCGGCGCAAGCCCAGGCCGCCGGATATCTTTGCCTCGGTCCTGAAGACGG
The DNA here is from genome assembly GCA_022567015.1 of Pseudomonadota bacterium. Lineage (GTDB taxonomy): Bacteria > Pseudomonadota > Alphaproteobacteria > Rhodospirillales > 2-02-FULL-58-16 > JACZQZ01. The sequence continues at coordinate 21,397 of JADFHR010000006.1, read as the reverse complement.
TGGAGGACCTGAAGCCGCGTCCGCCCAAGCCGAAGGAGAAAACCGAGAAGAAGAAAAAGGCCGAAGAGTCTTTCGAGGCGCAGGTCGCCAAGGCCTTGCAATCGCAAACGCGCCGGCACGATGCCGCGCGCCCGATCACGATCAGCGAAATCGACCTGGTGCGCCGGCAGATCGCGCGATGCTGGAACCTCCAGGCAGGCGCCAAGGAGGCGGAGAATCTGATCATCGAAATCTCCGTCTCCATGAACCCCGACGGCACCGTGCGCCACGCGCGCATCCAGAATACCGACCGCGTGGCGGGCGACCCCTTCTTCCGTGCCGCCGCGGAAAGCGCGTTGCGGGCGGTGTTGAATCCCCGCTGCCAACCGTTCAAGCTGCCCCGGGACAGGTATGATCGTTGGCAGACGATGGCGTTGATCTTCGATCCCAAGGAGATGTTTTAGGCATGATGGATGGAACCCCACCCCTTTCGAAAGCCGGCTGGATTCCCATCCTTGCCGTCATTTTCGTGCTTGGCGGGTCGTGGTCCGCGTCGGCGGAGCTGAGGATCGACATCACCCGCGGCACGGTCGAGCCGCTGCCCATCGCGGTGACCGATTTCATCGGCACCGCCGAGGACGAGACCCGGTTCGGGCGGGACATCGCCAGTGTCGTGGCCGCCGATCTTGAACGCTCGGGCCTGTTCCGTCCCATCGACTCGCGCGCCTTCATCCAGACCGGCCGCGCGCTCAGCGCCCTTCCCCGCTTCGCCGACTGGCGGGTGATCAACGCCCAGGCCCTGGTCCAGGGGCGCACCCAGATCGTCGAGGACGGGCGGCTGCGCGTGGAGTTCCGGCTGTGGGACGTGTTTGCCGAGCAGCAGATGGTGGGATTCGAGTACCACACGGCACCCAACGGCTGGCGCCGCGTCGCCCACATTATCGCCGATGCGATCTTCAAGCGGGTGACCGGCGAAGAAGGCTATTTCGACACCCGCATCGTCTACATCGCCGAAACGGGGCTCCAGGACCGGCGGATCAAGCGGCTGGCCATCATGGACCAGGACGGGGAAAACCACCGCTTCCTCACCGACGGCGACACGCTTGTGCTGACGCCCCGGTTCTCGCCGACCCTGCAGGAGATCATCTATCTCTCCTATTACGGCGGCGTGCCGCGCGTTTACATTTTCAACATCGACACCGGCCGCCAGGAGATCGTCGGCGACTTTCCGGGCATGACGTTTGCACCGCGCTTTTCCGCCAACGGCAAGTCGGTCATCATGAGCATGGCCAAGGACGGCAACTCCGAGATCTACACCCTGGACCTGAGCACCCGTGCCGTGAAGCGGCTGACCTTTCATTCGGCCATCGACACCTCTCCCAGCTACGACGCCAATTCGGACAAGGTGGTGTTCAACTCCGACCGCGGCGGCACGCAGCAGCTCTATGTGATGGACGGGGACGGGAGCAACGTCAGGCGAATCAGCTTCGGCCAGGGACGGTACGCCACGCCCGTATGGTCGCCGCGCGGCGACCTGATCGCCTTTACCAAGATCCATAAGGGACGGTTCTTCATCGGCGTCATGCGCACCGACGGCAGCGGCGAACGACTGCTCGCCGAGGACTTCCTGGTCGAGGCGCCGACCTGGGCGCCCAACGGGCGGGTGTTGATGTTCTTCCGCCAGGAACCCTCGGACACCATGGGGGGCGGCGGCCGGTCGCGGCTCTACTCCATCGACCTGACCGGGTACAACGAGCGTGAAATCGTCACCCCGCTGGATGCCTCGGACCCGGCGTGGTCGCCCTTGATTCCGTAATGGGGCCATCATATAGTCGCAACGCTAGTTGCAAAGTCGAACGGCTTTCGAAAATCTCTTGGAGTTGACCTCTTTTCCCATTAAAGAAAACGGCAGTCAGACTCGAGAGAGTCCGGCGACTCACATCTGCTGACGGCAGCGGCGCCTTTTCAAGTCAAACGCTCCGATGAGGAGGAAAATTCAATGCGCTTTAAGATTTTGGGCCTGATAGCGGCCATGGCTCTTGTTGCCGCCTGCGAGACCGCGCCGGAGGAAAAGGCCGCGACCAGCGGTGCTGGCGCCGCGGTGGCTACCACAACCACGACGCCAAGCGTCAGCCCGCCACCGATGCCCTCGGGCCCGGCCCCGGGTTCGAAGGCGGACTTCGAGGCCAAGGTGGGGGACCGCATCTTCTTCGACTTCGACAAGTACAACTTGAAGGCGGACGCCCGCGGGACCCTGGAGCAACAGGCCGCTTGGCTTAATAAGTGGCCGGCGGTAACGATCACCGTCGAAGGGCATTGCGACGAGCGCGGCACCCGCGAGTACAACTTGGCGCTGGGTGAGCGGCGCGCCAATTCGGTCAAGGATTACCTGGTGGCGCTGGGGGTCAACCCGAGCCGCATCAGGACCATCTCGTATGGCAAGGAGCGTCCCGTGGCACTCGGCTCCAACGATGCGGCCTGGGCCCAGAACCGCCGCGGCGTGACGACCATAACCGGCGGCGCCGGGGCCTAAGCCCCGCCTCCCCTCATCGGATTTTTGCGGCGCCTCCCGTTCCGGCCCTCGCCGGGATGGGCAGGCGCCCTATTTTTGCCTAGAATGGGTGCCAGACTTCCGCTCGCGGCCAACGGTGGCACGCACCGGTGAGCCGGTGATGCGCATTGTCGCAGAACCAATTCAGGGGAACAGGTATGAAACGCTGGCTTGGCATTTCCGGGTATGCCGCGGGCGGCCTTGGATGGCTCCTGGTGGCGGTGGTTGCGGCCCTGCTGAGCGCGCCCCACGCCCTCGCCCAAAGCGGCGAGCTCAGGTCCCTGCTTGACCGTATGGAGCGCCTGGAACGCGATATCGGGACTCTCAACCGACAGCTTTCGCGCGGGGGAAAACGGCCCCTGGTGGTCGGGGGCACCGTTTCCGGCGCCGCTAACGCCAGGCCCGCCATCGCCCGCCTGGACATCCGTTTGACCGCGCTGGACGAGGAGTTGCGGGCGGCCACGGGAAAGGTGGAGGAGCTGATCTACCAGCTCGGCCAGATCAACGGTCGCCTCGACAAGCTGGTCGGCGACGTGGATTACCGGCTGAGCGTGCTGGAAAAGGCGAGGATCGGAGCGCCCGGCACCCCGGTGTCCGGTCCGCCCCCGATGGCGGCGGTGCCGCGCGCGCCGGCGGTCGAGGCGGGGGCGCCCGGCGCCAGGGGTCAAGGTTTCGCGACGCCGCCGGGGATTCTCGGGACCATTACCGAAAACGACTTGAAAGCCATCACGCCGCCGCCCGAGGGGCAACCCGGACCGGCGCAGCCGGCGGCGACCGAAACCGCGGTGTTGCCCGAAGGTACGCCCAAGGAGCGCTATACCTACGCCTTCGGGTTGTTGCGCCAAGCCAAGTACGACGAAGCGGAGGCGGCCCTGCGGGCGTTTATCAAGGCCCACGGCGACGAACCGCTGGCCAGCAATGCCCGCTTCTGGCTTGGCGACACCTATTACGTACGCGGGCAATTCCAGGAGGCCGCCAGGACTTTCCTCCAGGGCTACAAGGCCGATCCCAAGGGTGCCAAGGCGCCCGACGACCTGCTCAAGCTGGGCATGTCGCTGGCCCGCCTGGAGAAGCCAAAGGATGCATGCGTGACCTTTGCCAAGCTGAAGAAGGATTTTCCCGATGCCCCGGACAGGATCAAGAAGGCCGCGGCCAGGGAAAGCCAGCGCTCCGGCTGCAAGTAATACCAAGGGACGCTGATCATGACTCATAGAGATCGCGTAGGCGGCTCGTCGGGCAGGAGGAAAGTTGCAGGCGATGCGGTGCATCGTCAAAACTTTCCGACGCCCTCCGACGGGCCGCCTACGCGACCGCAACGGCGGCTTACCAAGGCTTTCGGACGGCGTCGCGCACGCTTCGCGATGCCCCGCATCGCCACGGCGCACGCTTAAGGCCGAAAACCTTGGTAAGCCGGCTCGTCGGGTCATGATCAGCGTCCCTTGGTATAATATCGAAAATCAAAAGAACCGGGAGGCGTTTTGACCTGGGAAGCCGGCGACGGCGGGCCCCGATGGGCGGGGAACATCCATCGGCCGCTCAGGGCTTTTCGGGCAAGGGCCCCGTCCGGTCGAGAGTCCGGTTGGTCTTCCGCACCTCGCCGACCGCGGCGTCGAAAAACGCGTCCAGCCGCTGGCGCATGTCCACCGACAGCATCACCAGCTTGGAGCGGGCGTCCTCGGGATTGTCCTCCTCGACGAGGACCCCCTGCTCAATCGCCGACTGAACGTATTTGCCGGCCGTGTGGGCGCTCTTGATCGCGGTCATGAACTTCAACGCATCGGTCTTTCTGACCGGTCCGCCCGATTTCCAAATCCGGGTTAACAAATCCCAAAACGCCGCGGAATAGAACTCTTCGTTTCCCTGAAACACGTCGAGCCACTTTTCGCCGATCCTGTGCGTCATGCTCAGGTATTCTTTTCGTTGCGCGTCATTGTATTTCAAACCCATAACCACGGCCCTCCTGCTCACCGGCCCGTCAAACCGTGTCTTCCGGATGTGCGGCCGACATGGCGCGTATCCGTCGAACACCACGCACCACGGCGAATCCGCCGATGGCGGACCCCCGTGCGGTCTTTGAAAAAGCTTTATACATCAACCATATAAAATTTTGAATGTAATTTTTTTCAGACATTTGAATGTAACCTTGACATTATCTTTACATGTATATATAACGGCACATTGAACCGTACCGCAACCTGTTTTCGGATGGAACAGGAATGCCGCGGGACAGACGACACAGGGAACACTTCCGGCGCCCGGGAATGGGCAAAACAAGGCTCCGTCCCGGCCGTGCCAGGGAATTTTCATAGGACGGATACCATGCGTGCACGCACACTCTCGGCCTTCGTGGCATTGACATTCCTGCTCGGCGCCTGCGTCACCGACCAAGGCGGCAAGCAGGTCTTCGGAACCCTGGCCGGGGCCGCCGCCGGCGGATGGCTGGGTTCGAAGATCGGCGGCGGAACCGGACAGTTGGCCGCCATCGCCGGCGGAACCCTTCTCGGCGGCCTGATCGGCAACCAGATCGGCCGGACCATGGACGACGTGGACCGCCTTCAGGCCCGGCAGGCCCTCGCCTATGCCCAAACGGCCCCCATCGGCGAGACCATTCAATGGAACAACCCCGACACCGGGAATTACGGCACGGTGACCCCCATGCGCGGCGGCTACGCCGCGGGCGGCGCCTATTGCCGCGAATTCCAGCAGACCGTCACCGTCGGCAACAGGACGCAGGAGGCCTACGGCACCGCCTGCCGCCAGCCCGACGGTTCGTGGAAGATAGTGCAGGGGTAAGGGACAGAGCCGACACCCGGTGTTTCAATCGCCGCCCGTTGGAAACCGCCGCGGGAGGAAAAGGAGAACAAAGCCATGGGTATAAGGAAAATCCGCTTGGCGCGCCGGGCCGCGCTGTTCGCCACCGTCGTCGCGTTCGCCCTGGCGACGGGCGCGCTGCCCAGTCCGGCCGCCGCCAAGCAAGGAGGCGGACATCACGGCGGCGGACACCAACTCAAGCTCCCCAAGGGCGGCAACCACGCCTACCGCCGCGGACATCGTTACGCAGGCGTGTTCGGATACCTCCTCGGGTACCGGCCGTACTACGCCCGCGGGGCCTACTACGCTCCCAGGCGCCACGCTTACCTGCCCCGGTTCCGGACCAATTACCCGCACTACAAGCCCTCCGCACACCGGGGATACGGACGGGCCTGTCATACGGTCAACAAAATCGGCTACGACGACTACGGCAGGAAGGCGAAGATCGGCGGCACCCTGTGCTACGATTCCTACGGCAACTCGTACATCGTGCAGGGAAGCCGCTACGTCATCCACTATTACTAGTACTAGGATCCTCCCGATTCACCGTTCCCTCCCCGGCGGCGCACTAATCAAAAGGCGTCGGGGAACGGTGGATGGCGGCTCTTTCCCGGCAACTCCCGAACCCGCTCTCAGCCCCGCCGGTGGCCGCTCCAGATGGAGCCCGGGTTTTCCAGGTCCTGGACCGAGATCTCGGCGGCGATGAAGCGCCATGCGCGGAAGCCGGCCGACCAGTGATCGGCGCCAAGTTTCGCCTTGGCCTTGAGGTGGCGGAGGAACACCCCCGGCTTCGGCACCGTTTTCCACACCGCCGGTAGAAACAGGGCGCGGCGTTCCGCGTCCTGGATAATGAGCCCATCGATGCCGGGCCGGAGCTGACGGGTCAGGTCCGCCTCGTCCGCAAACGTCATCCGGGAAGGGGTGCTCAACACCGACACGGACAGGATCAACCCCTCCAGGTCGTCATCGACAAGGCGCGAGAAACGCGGATCCTTGAAGGCGGCCTCGAAACCGTTTTTGACCACGTCCACCACCAGCGGCCGGTGCGCCGTGTAGGTTCCGACGCAGCCGCGCAGCTTGCCGTCGCGCTTCAAGGTGACGAAGCTGGCGCCTTTTTTGTTGAGATCGTCATGATGCTCGGCGGCGTTCACCGGTAGCCTCCGGTCGTGGTCCAGGCCGAACTCGATGGACGCGGCGGCCAGGTGCAACAGGGTCGCCCCGTGCCGCTCCAGCAGGGCCCGCGTCTGCTCGGCGAACACGTCCTCCTTCGCCGCCCGCTTGCCGGGACCGCCCGCGTCCCCCCCGGCGCGCCGGCCCGCGGCTTCCTCGAGGAAAACCCACGCGCCATACCCCACCACCTTGTCGCGTGACCCGGCGGTGTCGCCGGAGTTGCGCAGGTCCACGGTGGCCACCCTGAGGCCGCGCCGCCGGGCCAGGGTCAACAGACCGCGCACCGGCACCCGCCCGCAGGCCTGATCGCGGCCGATGCCCGCCGGATCCAGGTTTTCGATGGCCCGGCAGGTGGCGCGGTCCATGCGGCGCGCGTCTTCGTAGCCCAGGTAGTGGCTCAGGTCCGAACTGACCACGATCAGGGTTTCGGGCCCGCCCCACAACAGCTCCAACACCTGGGCCACCTCTTCGGCGCTGGCGTCGCCGACCACCAGCGGGACCACGGAAAAGTCCTTTAGCACCACCTGCAGGAACGGCAGGTGCACCTCCAGGCTGTGCTCGTCGGCGTGGGCGGCGTCGAAGACCTGGACCTGGGGAAGGGCGAGGACGCGCCGGGCGGCGTCGCGGTCCACGGGGACATGACCGAGCGGCGTGGCGAAGGCGCCGGCGCTGCTCAGCGCCAGGCCGCGCACCGGCACCCGGTGACACGGCCCCAGCAGCACCACCCGGGTGATGCGGTCCGCGGCCGGCTTGAGGCGCGCATAGGCGGTGGCCGCCACCGGACCCGAATAGATGTACCCGGCGTGGGGGGCGATGATGGCCTTGGGCGCCGGACCTCCGGGCACGGTGACCTGGGACACGTAAAGCTGGATCGCGGCGTCCAGATCCCGGGCTTCGCCGGGATAGAACGTACCCGCGACCGCCGGCTGCCTGACCTCGGTCATGGTAAACAGCGTCCTAATTCGGTCGTCTTAAGTAATGCCGGGCGGTCGGCCTGTAAAGGGGAACGGTCCCCGGCCCAACGTCCCGATTGACCGCGGCGGCGAGACGCCCCATCTATAATCCTTCACCGGCGTTCTTGCGCCACGAAGGGACGGCGATGACGCAACTGGAACCGTTGAAGACCTTCGAGGACGCCTTCCCGGGCCGCTATTTCCATGCCCTCGGGGACGGCCGGATTCAATGCGACGTGTGCCCGCGTTACTGCAAAATGCATGAGGGGCAACGTGGCCTGTGCTATGTGCGCGGTGTTGAAGACGGAAAGGTCGTCCTCACCACCTATGGCCGTTCCAGCGGATTCTGCATCGATCCCGTCGAGAAAAAGCCGCTCAACCATTTCCTGCCCGGCACGCCCGTGCTGTCGTTCGGCACGGCGGGCTGCAACCTGACCTGCAAGTTCTGCCAGAACTGGGACATCAGCAAGTCGCGCGAGTTCGACACCCTGGCCCACCGGGCGACGCCCGAGATGATCGCGGCGGCGGCCGAGAAAACCGGCTCGCGCAGCGTCGCCTTCACCTACAACGACCCGGTGATTTTCCTGGAGTATGCGGTCGACGTGGCCCAGGCCTGCCACGCGCGGGGCATCAAGGCGGTGGCGGTGACGGCGGGATACATCGCGGGCGGCGGCCCGCGCGAGGAGTTCTACCGCCACATGGACGCCGCCAACGTGGACCTCAAGGGCTTCACCGAGAAGTTCTACAAGAGCCTGTGCAGCGCCGAGCTGGGGGCGGTGCTGGAGACGCTGAAATACCTCAAGCATGAAACCGACGTCTGGTTCGAGATCACCAACCTGGTCATCCCCGGCGCCAACGACGGCGACGCCGAGTTCGAGGCCATGACCCAGTGGGTGGTGGAAAACCTGGGGCCCGACGTGCCCATGCACTTCTCCGCCTTCCACCCCGACTATAAGATGATGGACACGCCGCCGACCCCGCCCGAGACCCTGGCCCGGGCGCGGGCCATCGCGCTCAAGAACGGCGTCCGCTACGCCTATACGGGCAATGTCCACGATGCCGCGGGCGGCAGCACCTATTGCCACGGGTGCGGCACCATGCTGATCGGCCGCGACTGGTACCAGCTGTCGGTGTGGAACCTCACCGACGACGGCGCCTGCGTGCGGTGCGGCACCCGGTGCGCCGGGGTCTTCGACGGCCCGGCGGGCACCTGGGGCCGCAAGCGCGTCCCCGTGCGCCTGTCGCCCCGCCTGGTCGCGTGACAGGTCCGGGGCAACCTGCTAAATCTGTCGCTCCTTTCCAAGAACCACTTGCCATGCTCAAGAAGCGGTTGCCCCTGGCGCTGAAGTTCTTGGTGTCGGGCCTTCTGATCTGGTTTCTTCTGGCCAATGTCGACCTGGACGCCGCCAAGGAACGGGTGCTCGCGATCGCGCCCGGCATGGTCGCCCTGGCCACCGCCATATTCCTGGTTCAGCTGGTCATCGGCGCCATGCGCTGGCGGGCGGTGCTTGACGCCATCGGCGCGCCGCTGCCGTTTGCCCGGGCGGTCAGGTTCTTCTTCATCGGCGCCTTCTTCAGCCAGACCCTTCCGTCGTCCGTGGGCGGGGACGCCGTGCGAATCTACAAGACCTGGCGCGCCGGCCTGACGCTCGGCGCCGCGGTCAACGGCGTGATGCTGGAAAGGATAGCCGCCGTCGTCGCCCTGGTGGCCCTGGTGGCGGCGACCCAGCCCTTCTTCCTGCCCCGGGTCAGCGAAGACACCGCCGGATGGATCATTTCCGCCGTCGCCCTCAGCGTGGCGGCGACGGTGGCGGGCATGGTGGTCCTCCTGGTTCTCGACCGGCTGCCGGTGTCCTTGCGCGGCTGGCGCCTGGTCCGCGGCCTGGCGCGGCTCGGCGTCGATGCGCGCAAGGTATTCCTCGTCCCGCGGGCCGCGGGCAAGGCGCTCGGGTGGGGCGTCGCCGGCCACGTGAACCTGACCCTCGGCGTCTATGTCCTGGCCCTGGGCCTGAAACTCGACGTGACATGGGTGGACTGCATCGTCCTCTTTCCCCCCGCCCTCCTGCTTACCACGCTGCCCATTTCCATCGCCGGGTGGGGGGTGCGCGAAGGCGCCATGGTGGCCGTGTTCGCCCTTGTCGGCGTACCCACCGACGGCGCCCTGGTGCTGTCGATCCTGTTCGGGCTTCTCGATGCGCTCATCAGCCTGCCGGGCGGGATCGTCTGGGTGCTGAGCGGCGACAGGCGCGCCGACGTCATCGCCGCCGCCCCGGCGCCCGGGGACCTTTCCGACGGCGGCAAGGGGTAGATCCGGACGTCGATCCCGGCGGGCGCCCTGAACAAATCCTTTCCTTCGCCGCCGTCATCGCTACATTCTGAAAGCATCGGAGGCGCCCGTGGGAACGGCCGGGGACGAGACGGAACAGGCGCCGTGTCAGGAAACGCATCAAGAGGGAAATCCATGAAAATCGTCTTTTCGCCGCCGGCCCTGCCGGACACCGGCGTCCTCGTCGTCGGCGTCATGCAGGACCGCAAGCTCACCCCCAGCGCCAGGGAGATGGACAAGCGGATGAAGGGTGGGCTCAGCCGCGCCATCAAGGGCAGCCGCTTCAAGGGCGGGAAGGACCAGAGCCTGACCCTGCTGGGCCCGGCGGGAACCAAGCTGGAAGTCCTCTACGTGGCCGGTCTGGGCAAGGCGGCGGACGTGGACGCGTTGCGCATGCAGGCGGTGGGCGGACAGATCTACGCGGCCCTCGGCGGCAGCGGCCGGGCGGCGGCCGCCGTCGCCGTCGATGCCGTGGACGGCTGCACCATGAGCCCGGCGCAGATGGCGGCCGACCTGGCCTTCGGGGCACGGCTGCGCTCGTACCGGTTCGACAAGTACCGCACCAAGGAAAAGAAGGAGGACAAGCCGGCCCTGAGGACGCTGAAGATTCTGTGCCAGGGTCCGGCCCGCGCGCGCACCGCCTTCGCCGCCCACGACAAGGTGGCCGACGGCGTGTTTTTCACCCGCGACCTGGTTTCCGAGCCGCCCAACGTCATCTATCCCGAGACCATGGCCCAACGGGCGAAGAGCCTGACCAAGCTGGGCGTCACGGTGGAGATCCTGGGCGCGCGGCAGATGCAGCGCCTGGGCATGGGCGCATTGCTGGGGGTCGCCCAGGGCAGCGACCGGGAACCCCGGCTGGTGGTCATGCGCTGGCAGGGCGTGACCGGCAAGGCCGGCAAGAAGGCCAAGGCTCCCGTCGCCTTCGTCGGCAAGGGCGTGACCTTCGACACCGGCGGCATTTCCCTGAAGCCCTCGGGCGGCATGGAAGACATGAAATGGGACATGAGCGGCGCCGGCACGGTGGTCGGGCTGATGAATGCCCTCGCCGGGCGCAAGGCCAGGGTCGACGCCGTCGGCATCATCGGGCTGGTGGAGAACATGCCCTCGGGCTCGGCCCAGCGGCCGAGCGACATCGTCACCTCGATGTCGGGCCAGACCATCGAGGTGCTCAACACCGACGCCGAGGGGCGGCTGGTTCTCGCCGACGCGCTGTGGTACTGCAAGGAGCGTTTCAAACCCCGGTTCATGATCGACCTGGCGACCCTCACCGGCGCCATCATCGTCGCCCTGGGCCACGAGAAGGCGGGCCTGTTTTCCAACAACGACCGGCTGGCCGAGCGTATCGCCGCCGCCGGCGAGAAGGTGGGCGAAGCCGTCTGGCGCATGCCCCTCGGCGCGGCCTACGACAAACTGCTCAAGTCCGAGGCGGCGGACATGCAGAACATCAGCGGCGGCCGCGGGGCGGGAAGCATCACCGCCGCCCAGTTCCTGCAGCGCTTCGTCGACAAGACGCCCTGGGCCCACCTGGACATCGCCGGCATGGCGTGGTCGAAGAAAAACCTGCCCACGGTGCCCAAGGGCGGCACCGCCTTCGGCGTGCGCCTGCTCGACCGCCTGGTCGCCGACAATTACGAGGACAAATAGGGCAAACGGGCAACGACGCGGAGAAGCGAAGGGAGTTCAGCAGCGAAGGTGTTCCGTGAGTCGAAGGCCACGGTTCCTTGGTGGCTTGATGGGGACCCGTCACGAGAGACCCATATCCGATGACCGACATCGCCTTTTACCACCTGCAGAAGTGGCCGCTGGAGAAGGCCCTGCCGAAGCTTCTCGAGAAGACCCTGGAAGCCGGCAAGCGGGCCGTGGTCATGGCCGGCTCCGCGGAACGCGTGCAGGCGCTGAACACCCTGCTGTGGACATACGGCCGCGATTCCTGGCTGCCCCACGGGACGGCGCGCGAAGGCAACGCCGAGGACCAGCCGGTGTGGCTGACCACCGACGACGACAACCCCAACGGCGCCGCCTTCCTGTTCCTCACCGACGGCGCCGCCTCGGTGCGCGTCGCCGGGTACGAGCGCTGCTTCGAGCTGTTCGACGGCAACGACTCCCAAGCCGTCGACGCCGCCCGCGGCCGCTGGCAGGCCTACAAGGACGCCGGGCACGCGTTGACCTACTGGCAGCAGACGGTGCGCGGCGGTTGGGAGGAAAAGGGGTAGCGCCCCTGCGGCCCCGGCCGAAGGCTCCTTCCCGGACCCGGCGGGCTCTCACGCCTTCAACCGGCGCGCCAGGACCACGGCCAACACGCTGCCCAGCGCGGCAAGGGCGGCCATGGCGAAATAAGCCCCACCGCCGAACGTCGCGTACAGGCTTCCCGAGGCGAGGATGGCAAGGCCCAGGCCCAGGCCCATGACCGCCGCCGAATACAGGCTCTGTGCCGTCGCCGACAGGGCCGGCGGCACCGTGCGGGCGATGAAATATATGGCGCCCAGGTGGGCGGCGCCGAACGTGAAGGCGTGCAGCGCCTGCACCATCACCAGGACGGGCAGGGCGTCGCTCAGTCCCGTCGCGCACCAGCGCACGATCCCCGCTATGCCGGCGAGGAGGATGAGGCGGGCGGGACCGAGCCGGCGCACCAGGGCGCCGCCGAAGGCAAACAGGATGATCTCGGCGATCACCCCTTCCGCCCACAGCCAGCCGATCACGGCGTCGGAATATCCCACCGCGCGCCAGTGCAGCGTGCCGAAAGCGTAATACACGGCGTGGCTGCCCTGGATCAGGGCGACGGTCGCCAGGAAGAGGACGAACGGCCGGTTGCGCAGCACCAGCCCGATGGGCAGACCCACCGGCGCGGCCGGCGCCGTGCGCGTGTCGGGTAGCCCCACGCAGGCGGCCAGGGTCAAGGCGACGCCAGCCAATACAATCCAAAAGACGATGTCTTCCGGCCGCCCGGCCAGGATGCGCCCCGCCGCCACCGCGGCGCCGATGAAGCCCAGGGATCCCCACAGGCGCACCCGTCCGTAATCGAGGCCCTGGGCGCGGACGGTGAGCATGGTGAGGCTTTCGCCGAGCGGCATGATCGCCGACCAGAACACCGAGAACAGGATGCTGATGGCGAGGATCGACCAGAAACCGCCGGCGACGGAAAACAGGGCGAACCCGGCCAGCGCCCCGGCGGCGAAGGCGATCATCAGCCGGCGGCGCTCGCCCCAGCGGTCCGCCACATGGGCCATCATCGGGGCGGAGACGACCTTGACCGATACGGTGGCCGCCAGGATGACGCCGATCTCCGCCGCCCCGATGCCGCGGGACGCCAGCCACACCGGCCAGAAGGGCATGTGCACGCCGACGACGGCGAAGAACGCCGCGTAGAACAGCGCCAGGCGGATCGCGACCGTGAAGGGCGGGGCCTTGGGGCCGGCAACGGGCATGTCGGTGAACCGCCTTGACCAGAAGATGATTGGCGAACCAATTACCCCGGCTGCGGGAAATCCACAAACGTCCAAATCGAGAACGCATCGTGGAGGCGGCCCTCAAGCGATGGCCCGCAACGCGCAGGCGGGGTATCGTACCGGCCGGCCCGGCGGGCCGGGCACGGGAGACAGGAACGATGAAGATCGCCGTCTTCGGAAGCGGCGGGATCGGCGGCTATTTCGGCGCCCGGCTGGCGGCGGCGGGCGAGGACGTGCATTTCATCGCCCGCGGCGCCCACCTGGAAGCGATGCGCGCCGGCGGCCTGCGGGTCAGGAGCGCCAAAGGCGACCTCCACATGGAGACGGTGCACGCCACCGACGATGCGGCGGCAATCGGCCCCGTCGACGTCGTCCTCGTCGCGGTGAAGCTCTACGACACGGACTCCGCGGCCCGGGACTGCGCGCCCCTGGTCGGCCCCGGGACCATGGTGGTGTCCTTCCAGAACGGCGTCGCCGCGGCGGACGCCTTCGCCGCCGCCGTGGGGCGCGCCCATGTCATCGGGGGGCTGGGCTACATCTTCGCAATGATCGAGGCGCCGGGCGTGATCGTCCATAAGGGCACCCTGGCGAAGCTGGTGTTCGGCGAGCTCGACGGCGGCCGCACGCCCAGGGTGGAAGCGCTGCTCGCCGCCTGCCGCGACGCCGGGATCGAGGCCGCCATAAGCGAGGACATCACCGCCGACATCTGGTCCAAGTTCGCCTTCCTGGCCGCGCTCAGCGGGATGACGGCGCTGGTGCGCCTGCCCGTCGGTCCCATCCGCGCAGAAGCCGGGACGCGGGCCATGCTGCGCCGGGCCATGGAGGAGGTGGTGGCGGTGGCCCGGGCGAAGGGCATCGATCTCGCCGCCGATCTGGTCGAGCGCCACATGGAGACGGTGGACGGCCTGCCCGGCGACATCGCGTCGTCCATGCTCCACGACCTGAGCCGGGGCAGGCGGCTGGAACTGCCGTGGCTTTCCGGCGCCGTGGCCGGCCTGGGCCGGGATTTGGGCGTGCCCACCCCGACCCACGACGTGATCTGCACGGCGCTGAAACTGCACGCGGATGGGGGTCCGCCCTAGCCAATCCCGGCGGCGAAGTCTTTCAGGTAGCGGAGCCCGGCGATCGCCCGGCTGCCGTACCACGACACCATCTGGGCGTCGATGGCGGCGAGGCGCACGTCCGGGCAGGGATAGGCGGCGGCGAATTCCTCCAGGTGCGATTCCTTGAACGGAAAGGGCTCGGAGGAGAACAGCACCACGTCGGTGTCTTCGAGGAGTCCTTCCGTGATGTCGACGGCGGGGTAGCGGACGTCGGCGTCGTGGCCCACGGTCCGCCAGCCGACCAGGGACAGGGTCCTGGCGATATAGGTGTCCCGGGACACGGTCATCCACGGCTTCTTCCAGATGAGGTAGAGGACGCTGCGCTCTCGCAACCCTTCCGCCGAGCGGAGCAGGGTCGCGAGGGCGTCTTCGAAGCGGGCGCACAAGGCCTCGGCCTGGCGCGCACGCCCGAACAGCCCGCCCATCAGCCGGTAGAGCTGGATGTTGTCGCGGGGCTCCAGGGGATGGGTGACGACGACCGCGCACCCGGTGGCGGCGATCTCGTCGGCCACGTCCTTGGGGGTTTCGTCGATGTTGACGATGACGTGGGTGGGGTTGAGGTCCCTGATCCGGTCCAGCTTCACCGTCTTGGTGCCGCCGACGGTGCGCGCCCGCTCGACGAGTCCCTCGGGGTGGACGCAGAACGCCGTGCGCCCGACGACCCGCCCGCCCAGGTCCAGATCGAACAGCAGCTCGGTGATGCTGGGCACCAGGGAGACGATGCGGACGTCCGCGCCCGCCGGCTCGTGGTCGACCCCGGCGGCGTCGGTGAGGGGGGCCGCGGGCGAAGCGGGCATCATCGGAGCGGTCCGCGGGCGGCCTTTCCGCCGTCCGCGCCGGCCTTCGGGCGGCCGCGCCCGGCGCCGGGACGGGTGGGCTGGTCGGGGTGCGCCATGGCCGGCGTGATAGCACGGCGCGCCGCCAAGGGGAACGGCCCCGGCCCCGCGACGATTGGGTTGCCAGCGGGCGGGGATGCGTCTATAACGCGCCGACCTCGGCCCCGGGGGGCCACCGGGGGGTGTCCCCCCGACACCGTATGCGGGGGACGCCCCCGCGACCCCCGGGAGCGGGAAATGCGCCCGGCGGCCGGGGGGGCGGGCGGGTCATTCCATCGGATCATTTCCGATCATCGCATCAGGGGAATTTGGGGGCATGGCTGTCGAGCGAACCTTGTCGATCATCAAGCCGGACGCCACCGGCCGCAACATCACCGGCAGGATCAACACCCAATTCGAAGACGCAGGGCTGCGCATCATCGCCCAGAAACGCCTTCGTCTCACCCGCGAGCAGGCCGAGGCCTTCTACGCCGTCCACTCCGAACGGTCGTTCTACGGCGATCTCTGCGAATACATGAGTTCCAGCCCCGTGGTGGCGCAGGTTCTGGAGGGCGAGAACGCCATCGCGCTGCACCGCGAGATCATGGGCGCCACCAACCCGGCCAACGCCGCCGACGGCACCATCCGCAAGCAGTTCGGCCTCAACGTGCAGGAGAACTCGGTGCACGGCTCGGATTCGCCGGAAAACGCGGCCCAGGAAATCAAGTTCTTCTTCGGCGACATGGACATCGTCGGCTGACGGCGCGGCCGGCACCTTCGGCCGCTTCCCCTTCCCCGCCGGGCGGACGCTCCCGCCCTTCCCTCACCCGTCAACCGGGTTCACCAGCGCGCCCTCGGGTATGAGCGCGCCGTCGATGAGCACGTGCTCGTCCACGACGCGCACCCGGCCCTCGGCGATGAGCCGCACCGCCAGCGGATAGATGCGGTGTTCCTGGCTGAGCACCCGGGCGGCCAGGGCGTCGGCGTCGTCGTCCGCATGCACGGGCACGGCGGCCTGGACGATGATCGGGCCGTCGTCCACGGCGGGGCGGACGAAGTGGACCGTGCAGCCGGAAATGCGCACCCCCGCCTCGACAACCCGCTCGTGCACGTGCACGCCCTTGAAGGCCGGCAGCAGCGAGGGGTGGATGTTGATCAGCCGGCCGCGCCAGCGCCCGACGAACCCGTCGCCGAGCACCCGCATGAAGCCGGCCAGGCAGACGAGCTCCGGCGCGGCCTCGACAAGCGTCCCGGTGAGCGCGTCTTCGAAGCGGTCGCGGCCCTCGAAGTCCTTGCCGTCGACGACGGCGGCGGGAATGCCCGCCTTCCCGGCGCGGCTCAACCCGTGCGCGCCGGGGACGTCCGAGATCACGAGCACGATCTCGGCCGGGAATTCGGCGTCGGCGCAGGCGTCGATCAGGGCCTGCAGGTTGCTGCCCCGCCCCGAGATGAGGACGGCGACCTTCAGGCGCGCCATGCGTCCTCCATGCCGCCGAGGACCACCGCCGGGCCGCGGCGGCGGACGATCCGCCCGACCCGGGTCACGGTCTCGCCGGCCTCCGTCAGGACGCGCTCCAGGTCCCCTGCCCGGTCCGCGTCGGCGACCACCACCATGCCGATGCCGCAGTTGAAGGTGCGCCCCATCTCCGCCGGCGCGATGCCGCCGGCCCCGGCCAGCCACTTGAATACCGCCGGCAGGACCCACGCCGTGGTGTCGATCTCCGCCGCCAGGCCTGGGGGCAGGACGCGCGGGATGTTGCCGGCCAGGCCGCCGCCGGTGATGTGGGCGAAGGCCGTGACGCCGCCCGCGCCGAGGGCGGAAAGACAGCCCTTCACATAGATCCGGGTCGGCTCCAGAAGGGCGTCGGCCAGGCTGCGCCCGGGATCGAAGGGCGCCGGCCCGGCGTAGTCCAACCCGCTGTCCTCGACCACCCGGCGGACCAGGGAAAAGCCGTTGGCGTGGAGCCCGCTGGACGCCAGCCCGAGGACCACGTCGCCCGCCGCCACCGTCTCGCCGGTGACCAGGCGATCACGCTCGACGGCGCCGACGGCGAAGCCGGCCAGGTCGTAATCCCCGCGCCTGTACAGGCCCGGCATCTCCGCCGTCTCGCCGCCGATGAGCGCGCAGCCGGCCCGGCGGCAGCCTTCGGCGATGCCGGCGAGGAGGCTTTTGCCCGCCTCCACGTCCAGCTTGCCGGTGGCATAATAGTCGAGGAAGAACAGGGGTTCCGCCCCCTGCACCACCAGGTCGTTGACGCACATGGCGACAAGGTCGATGCCCACCCGGTCGTGCCGGCCGGCGGCGGTGGCCACCATGAGCTTGGTGCCGACACCGTCGGTGCCGGCGACGAGAATGGGGTCCCGGTATCCCGCCTTCTTGAGATCGAACAGGGCGCCGAAGCCGCCGAGCTCGGCGGCGGCGCCGGGGCGCGCGGTGGCCCGGGCCAGGGGCTTTACGGCCTCGATCAACGCCGCCGCGGCGTCGATGTCGACGCCGGCTTTTTTGTAGGTGAGGTTGGAAAGGCCTTTGCGGTTGGTAATGCCTCCCTCCTCCGGCACAACGTGCTATTACCCTCTTAATATGATAGAGGGTACTGAAATCCGTACCGTTCAAGAGGGCCGAAGATACTGTATCCGGGACGGTTTGCAATGATCGATCGCGGCTCGCTTTTCGCCATGTGCAAGGCGCCCCTTTTTGCGATCGTCGCCGGTGTGCTGGTTGCCGCCGGGGCCGGGGCCGATGCCGCCCGGGCGCAGGCGATCGACGTTTTCGCGGTCATGGGGGTGGACGTGGACGTGACCGCGGAGACGGCGGCGGCGGCGCGCGAGGAGGCGCTGGTCGACGGCGAGCGGCGCGCCTTCCGGCGCCTGCTCGAGCGCCTCACCCTGCTCGCCGACCGCGACCGGCTGCCGGAGTTCAGCCGCGACGAGATCACGGCCTACGTCAAGGATTTCTCGATCGCCGAAGAGAAGGCGTCCGCCGTGCGCTATCTCGCCACCCTGAATTTCCGTTTCAAGGCGGAAGACGTGCGCCGGCTTCTCATCGACTATGCCCTGCCCTTTGCCGAGACAGCCAGCAAGCCGCTCCTGGTCCTGCCCGTGTACCAGGCGGCGGGGGCGCTGTTGTTGTGGGACGACCCCAACCCGTGGCGCGATGCATGGGCGGCGCGCCCGACCGTGGACGGCCTGGTGCCGCTGATGCTGCCCTTGGGGGACCTGTCGGACATCGCCGCCATCGGGGCCGAGCAGGCGGTCAAGGGGGACTCCCAGCGCCTGACCGCCATCGCCGCCAAGTACCGCGCCGGCGACACCCTGGTCGCCCACGGCATCCTGCGCCTGGACACCCGGCGCGGGCTTCCCGACCTGGAGGTCTACCTCACCCGCTACGGCACGGCGCTCCAGGAACACACCGTGGTCCGCACCTTCGCCACCGCCGGGGACGAAAGTCTCGACGAGTTGTTGCGACGGGCGGCGGCCGTGCTGGCCCAGCAGGTGGAGGACAACTGGAAGCGGGACAACCTGTTGCAGTTCGGGCAGCCGGCGGTCCTGGCGGTGACGGTGCGGATCAGGAGTCTCGGCGACTGGCTGGTGGTGCGCAAGCGGCTCGCCGGCGTGGCCGTGATCCGCCGTGCCGACCTGGCGCTTCTGTCCCGCGCCGAGGTGCGGGTCAACCTGCATTACATCGGGGAATCCGACCAGTTGACCCTGGCCCTGGAGCAGGCGGATCTGACTTTGTCGAGGGAGGACGACGAATGGATTTTGGGCTTCAGGCCGGTGTCCTCGACGGCGAGAGCGCGGCCGTAGCGCAGCCGCGGGCCGGTGAATCTTCCCAACGTCATCTCGCTTGGACGCCTGCTGGCCGTGCCGGTGGCCGTGTGGCTGGTCCTCAGTGACCAGCTCCTCGTCGCCTTCTGGGTGTTTGTCGCCGCCGGCATCAGCGACGCCGTGGACGGGTTCATCGCCAAGCGTTTCGACGCCGAGACCGAGTTCGGCCGATACCTCGACCCCATCGCGGACAAGGTGCTTCTGGTCAGCGTCTACCTTGCGCTCGGCAACGAAGGGTATCTGGAAACCTGGCTCGTCATCATGGTGGTGTTTCGCGACGCACTCATCGTCGGCGGCGCGCTTTTGTTCCAGACCCTGACCCAGTCGCTGACCATGCAGCCGCTGATGATCAGCAAGGTCAACACGGTGACCCAGATCGTGCTTGCCGCCGCCGTCCTGGGCGTCAACGGATATGCGATCGCGGGCGATGACGTGGCCGAGGGCGTGGTCGCGGTCCTGGTCTACGCGGTGACCGTGACCACCCTGATTTCGGGCGGCGCCTACGTGGTGACATGGAGCCGCCGCGCCGCCGCCATGGAGAAACGGGATTGACCAGGGAAATGCGCGTCGCACTGTGGACGGCCGGTTTCGCGGCCCTCGCCCTGCTGCTTCACCTGTTGAGCGGTATTCTGCTGCCCTTCGTCGTCGGCGTGGCGATTGCCTACTTCGTCGACCCGGTGGCCGACAGGCTGGAGGCGTGGGGCTGTTCGCGGACGATCGCCACGTGCCTGATCATCGCCGCCTTCTTCGTCGTCGCGGGCGGCGGGCTGGTGCTTCTGTTTCCCCTGATTCAGGCGCAAATCGTCGGGCTTGTTTCGCAGATTCCCGATTTTATCGAGGGCCTGCGCGCCTATGTGGAACCCTATGTGAACCGGCTCCGCGCCGACCTCAAGCCGGAAGACATGCAGCGCCTCCAGGACGCCGCGGAAACCTACGCCGGTACGATCATCGAGTGGATCACCGCCTTGCTGGCCGGACTGTGGAGCGGCGGCGTCGCCTTCCTTCACCTTCTGTCGCTGCTCATCATCACGCCGGTCGTCGCGTTTTACCTGGTGCGCGACTGGGACAGGATCGTCGCGCACGTGGATTCCCTTCTGCCGGTGACGGCGGCGCCCACCATCCGCGAGCAGGTGGGGAAAATCGACAGCACGATCTCCGCCTTCGTCCGCGGCCAGGCGACCGTGTGTCTGATTCTGGCGGCCTACTACGCCGTGGCCCTGACCCTGATCGGATTGCCGTTCGGCCTTCTGGTCGGGATCGGCGCCGGCCTGATCTCCTTTATCCCCTACATCGGCGCGTCGGTGGGGCTGATCGTCGGCCTCGCCATCGCGTACGCCCACTTCGACCAGTGGGCGTCGATCATCGGCGTGGCGGCGGTGTTCCTGGCGGGGCAGACGGCCGAGAGCTATGTGCTCACCCCGAGGCTGGTCGGAGACCGGGTGGGGCTGCACCCGGTTTGGATCATGTTCGCCCTGCTCGCCGGCGGCGCGCTCTTCGGTTTCACCGGCGTCCTGCTGGCCGTTCCGGCGGCGGCGGTGATCGGCGTCCTGGTCCGCTTCGCCATCGTCCGCTATAGGGACAGCGATCTGTATCAGGGCGGCGGCCCTTGAGCGCCGGCGCGCAACTGCCCCTTGACTTCGATCACCGCCCCGCATTGTCGGGCGAGGACTTCCTTGTCGCCCCGGGCAACGCCGGCGCCGTCGCCTGGCTCGACCGCTGGCCCGACTGGCCGGGACCCCTGTTGGCCATCCACGGTCCCGCCGGCTGCGGCAAGACGCATCTGGCCCAGGTGTTCATGGCGGCAAGCGGGGCGCGGGCGATCGGCGCCGACGCGCTCGGCGCCGCCGAGCCGGAGCACCTGTTGGCCGGGGCCAGGGCGTGCGTGCTGGAGGACGCCGAGGCCTTTCTCGGCGGAGACCTGGAGGAGGCGCTCCTGCACCTGTACAACACGGTCCAGGAAACGGGCCGCCACATGGTGCTGACGGCGCGCCGCCCGCCGGCGCGCTGGCCGGTGCGCCTGGCCGATCTGCGATCGCGCCTGAAGGCCGCCGCCGCCGTCGGCATCGGACCGCCCGACGACCCATTGATCACCGCGGTGATCGTCAAGCTGTTCGCCGACCGCCAGTTGCGGGTGGACGCGGACGTGGTGTCGTTCATGCTGACGCGCATGGAACGCTCGTTCGAGACGGCGCGGACCCTGGTCGCCGCCGTCGACCGCGCCGCCCTGGCCGAACGCCGCAACATCACGGTGCCCCTGGTCAGGGGCGTGATGGAGGAAATGAGTTCTTATACCAAGGGTCGCTGATCATGACTCATAGAGATCGCGTAGGCGGCTCGTCGGGCAGGAGGAAAGTTGCAGGCGATGCGGCGCATCGTCGAAACTTTTCGACGCCCTCCGACGGGCCGCATACGCGA
>JADFHR010000163.1 GCA_022567015.1 Pseudomonadota bacterium | reverse complement strand
CATCGGCGCCACGCGGTCGGCGTGGCCAAGACAACCCGACAACCCAGCGACATAGCTCGCAAACCGAGCTTCACTGCCCTCGTCCGTGCATTGAAAATCCATCCCAGACCCCTCCATCCAGCGTGAATCTTCCTTCATACCACAATATCTTGTATTCAAAACACCTCTTGATACTGGATTTTGTGACTCAGCAGGACTAGGCGGGATTCTTCCCGCTTCCGCGGCGAAGCACAAGTGTCATGTGCGCCCGGCGAAATCCGCCGCCGACGCCGCACCGGCCCCGTCGCCGCCGCAATTCCCCGAGGCGGTCCCGTTGGCCGGGCGCTCACATCATCCCCTCGGGGAGATCCGCGTCGTCGAGCAGGGGATAGCGGCGGCTGTCGAAAAGCTGATAGTGCCACCACTCATTGCCGTAGAAGTCCCACCCCGCCGCCGTCATCAGGCCGAGAAGAAGGCAGCGCCTGCCCTGTGCCTGCGGCGGCACGGCCGTGCTGCCGTGATGGGAAAGGGGCGTGAAGGCGTCGAACCTGGTGCCCATCTCCAGCTCCCGCCCGTCTCCGTCGATGAGGGTAAGGTCCACGGCGACGCCCCGCGAGTGGGGCGATCCCCGGCGCGGATCGGCCAGGAACTCGGGATCGGGGGTGTGGTTCCATAGCACCCACTGGGCCTCCGTGGGACGGAAGGCGTCGAAGATCTTCAGGCGAAACCCTTGCGCCGCCGCCAGGTCGACGGCCTGGCCAAGCAGCCGTTCGGCGTCGGCGTGCAGATAGCACGCGGCCCGCCGGTACACCGGCCCGCCGGTGAAGTTGTCCGCCCCGGCGTAGGCGAGGTCAATCTCGACGTCGTGGCTGGACGGGGAGATCTCGACAAGGGCCATAAGCGGCTCCCTTACAATCGGTGCGCGCCGGGGCTGAGGAAAGGCAGTATAACCGCGGTGCAGGTGAGCACTAGAGAGGGACGGCGCGGTGAGGATTCTGGCTCTGGATACCGCCACCTCTGCCTGTTCGGCGGCGCTCTGGCAGGACGGCCGCGTGCGCGCGCGGCGTCTCGCCCGGATGGAGCGCGGGCAGTCCGAGGCCCTGATGCCGATGATCCTGGACGTCCTGGCGGAAGCCGGGTGCGGATTTTCCCAACTCGACCTGCTGGCGGTGACCGTCGGACCGGGCGCGTTCACCGGCCTGCGCATCGGGTTGGCGGCGGCGCGGGGCATGGCCCTCGGGTCCGGCGTCCCGTGCCTCGGCGTCACCACCCTGGAGGCGGTGGCCCATGGCGTCCCCGAGGGCGAACGGGCCGCCGATCCCCTTCTGGTGGTGCTGGACACCAAGCGGGCCGACGTCTACGCCCAGGTCTTCGCGCCCGACCTTGGGCCCCTGGGGCCGCCGCAAGCGGTACCTCCCGGCGCGCTCGGGGGACTGGTCCCGGCGCGCCGCGTCCTCGTCGCCGGCGATGCCGCCGCACGCGCCGCCGGGGCGCTGGCGGAGGCGGGCGTGGCGGTGACACTCAGCGCCGCCCCCGGCCTGCCCGACGCGGCCACGGTGGCCGGCCTCGCCGCCCGCCGCTGGCGTCCGGACGAGCCCGTCGACCCGCCGGTGCCGCTTTATTTGAGGGCTCCCCAGGCGAAGGTGGCGGCGGGCGGCGGGCGGCGGTAACCGGGCGGCGCGACGGCGACGGGTAATCGGGCGGCGCGGCGCACCTATTCCTTGCGAATCAACAGGCGGTGCACGGTTTCCGGTCCGTGCTCCGGCTCGTCGGCTTCCAGGCTGAGCACCGTATGGCCCTGTTCGCGCACCGAGCGGGGAACGTTGTCCAGGGGTTCGGCGCCCTTCAGGCGCACCTGGAGCACCTGGCCGGGCGCCATGCGCTCGATCAGAAGCTTGGTCTTGACGAAGGTGAGGGGGCAGACCTCGGACGTTATGTCGAGATGGAAGTCGATATCCTCGCCGGTATTGTCTTTCGGTGTGTTTTTCATGCGAAGTTCTTGCTTCGCCAGGAAGCATTTATTATATAGTGGACGTTCGTAAAAAAAAGGGGGGACAGTTTTAGATGAGTGAAAATCCCAACGCAAATGAACTGCTGGAATTGACGACCGAGATTGTCTCCGCGCATGTGGGCAACAACTCGATCGCCCTCGGCGACCTGCCCCAGTTGATTCAAGACGTATACAAGACTTTGTCGATCGTGGGAACCACGCCGGCGGTGCCCGAGCGCCCGAAGCCCGCGGTGCCGATCAAAAAGTCGGTCTTTCCCGACTTTGTAGTCTGTCTCGAGGACGGCAAGAAGCTGAAAATGCTCAAGCGTCACCTTAAGACCGCCTTCAACATGACACCGGACCAATACCGGGAGCGCTGGGGACTGCCGCCCGAATACCCCATGGTGGCCCCCAATTACGCCAAGCACCGCAGCGCCTTGGCCAAGAAGATCGGTCTCGGCACCAAACCGCGCAAGCGCCGTCGCAAGGCAGGTTAACCGGCCCGCGCCCGGTGGGTGTGCTCCGCCTTCGCGGGACGGGGGCGCCCTTGCGGGTGCTGTGGCGCCCACGGCCCATTGCACCGGGGTTCGGGGAGGGACCATGCCTCCGCCATCGCGAATCGAGCGGCTTTGCATCGAAAAGGGCATGAAGATGACCGAGCAGCGGCGGGTCATCGCACGTGTCCTTTCCGTGTCCACGGACCATCCCGACGTGGAGCAGGTGTACCGGCGCGCCGTTCAGATGGATTCCCACATCAGCATCGCCACCGTTTACCGCACCGTGCGCCTGCTCGAGGAGGCCAACATCCTGGAACGGCACGATTTCGGCGACGGCCGCTCCCGCTACGAGGAAATCACCGACCAGCATCACGATCACCTGATCGACATTCAATCGGGCGAGGTCATCGAATTCCAGAACCAGGAAATCGAGGTCCTGCAGGAAAAGATTGCCGAAAAATACGGTTTCAAACTTGTCGGGCACCGGCTGGAGCTCTATGGCGTGCCCGCCGAACCGAAGAAAAAGCACGCCCGGCGTCGCTCCGGTGGCAAGGGAACCCGCGGGTCAGCTTGACACCCCGGGGTGGGGTGCTACCTTTTAAGACGGGTGAACACCACACCGAGGAGCGGATCGCAAGAATGACCGTCAACCGTTCTGAGCGCATCCCTGGGCGCAACGCACGCCCGATGCGATAGCGCGGGCCGCCTTGGCGAAGACACTTTACATCGCGACTTTCGGCTGTCAGATGAACGTCTACGACTCCGCCCGCATGGCGGACGTCCTGGCGCCCCTCGGCTTCGTCCCGGTCGACCATGCGGAGGGGGCGGACATGGTCATCCTGAATACCTGTCACATCCGCGAGAAGGCCGCCGAGAAGGTGTATTCCGAGCTCGGCCGGTTGCGCCGCCTGAAACAGCTGAGGGAACGGGCCGGCGGGCGCATGATCCTCGGCGTGGCCGGCTGCGTCGCCCAGGCCGAGGGCGAGGAGATCCTGCGCCGCGCACCCTACGTGGACATGGTCTTCGGGCCCCAGACCTATCACCGCCTGCCGGAAATGGTGGCCCGCCTGGGCCGTGCCGCCGGCGCGGTTCTGGATATCGATTTCCCGACCGTCTCCAAGTTCGACCATCTGCCCGATTGCGGGCGCATCCAGGGCACCGCCGCCTTCCTCACCGTGCAGGAGGGCTGCGACAAGTTCTGCACTTTCTGCGTGGTGCCGTATACACGCGGGGCCGAGTACTCGCGTCCCGTGGCCGATGTTCTGGCCGAGGCGGGCCGCCTGGCCGCCGCCGGCGTGCGGGAAATCACCTTGCTCGGCCAGAACGTCAATTGTTACCACGGGGAATCGGCGGACCGGGGCGAATGGGGACTGGGGCGTCTCATCGGGGAGGTGGCCGGAATCGAGGGCGTGGACCGTGTCCGCTACACCACGTCGTACCCCGCCGACGTGGACGACGAACTGATCGCGGCGCACCGGGACGTGCCCGAGCTTATGCCGTATCTGCACCTGCCGGTGCAGTCGGGGTCGGACCGCGTGCTGGCCGCCATGAACCGCCGCCACACGGGCGACGGATACCGGCGGCTGGTGGAACGCCTGCGCGGCGCGCGGCCCGATATTGCCCTGTCTTCGGATTTCATCGTCGGCTTTCCCGGCGAGACGGAGGCGGACTTCCGGGCCACATTGAGGCTGGCCAAAGACATCGGATTCACCCAGGCGTATTCGTTCAAGTACAGTGTCCGCCCCGGCACCCCGGCGGCGGCCCTGCCGGATCAGGTTGCGGACGCCGTCAAGGGCGAGCGCCTGGCGGCCCTGCAGGACCTGCTCAACGATCAGCAGCTGGCGTTCAACCGGGGCTGCGTCGGCCGCACCATGCCGGTGCTCCTGGATCGGCGCGGCAGGCGGGCGGGCCAACTGGTGGGCCGCAGCCCGTATATGCAGCCGGTCCACGTTACCGCGCCCGACGCCCTGTTGGGGACCATCGCCGAACTCCGCATCGAGGCCGGTCACGCCAACAGCCTCTCCGGCGTCCTTGCCACCGCCGGGTACGAAAGGCGTGCCGAAAGGGCCCGCGCGTGAACCGGCGGCTGAAACCCACCCCCGTCGACGCCAAGGCGGCGCACCTGGCGTTCGACGACAACACCTTGGCGCTGCAGCTTTTCGGCGCCCACCACAGCCATCTTGCGCGGGTCGAGCAGGCCCTGGACGTGACCATCCACGCCCGGGGAAACGAGGTGACCATAAGCGGCGACAAGGAGGCGGTGGACGCGGCCTGCACGGTGCTCAACGGCCTGTACGGCCAGCTCACGCGGGGGCTTGTGGTCGGCAGCGCCGAGGTGGACGCCGTCGTGCGCATGGCCCCACGGGGCTATGGGGATGGCGCCGACGCCGATCTCGCCATCCGCACCCGCAAACGCCACATATTGCCGCGCTCGCCGACCCAGGCCGCGTACATCCGCGCCATCGACGAATGCGAACTGGTGTTCGGCCTGGGCCCCGCGGGCACGGGCAAAACATACCTGGCGGTGGCCAAGGCGGTGGAAAGACTGATCACGGGCGAGGTGGACCGGATCGTCCTTTCGCGCCCGGCCGTCGAGGCCGGCGAACACCTGGGGTTCCTGCCCGGAGACATGCGCGAGAAAGTGGACCCCTACATGAGGCCCTTGTACGACGCGTTGTACGACATGCTTCCGGGGCCGCAGGTGGCCAAGCGCCTGGAAAGCGGCGAGATCGAAGTGGCGCCTTTGGCCTTCATGCGCGGGCGCACCCTGGGCAACGCGTTCGTCATCCTGGACGAGGCCCAGAACACGACCGCCGTGCAAATGAAAATGTTGCTCACCCGGCTCGGCGAAAATTCCCGCATGGTGGTCACCGGCGACCTGAGCCAGGTGGACCTGCCGCGCGGCAAGCGCTCGGGCCTCAGGGACGCGGTGGAGATTCTGCAAGGCGTCGACGGCATCGCCTTCCTCCACTTCACCGATAAAGACGTGGTTCGCCATTTCCTGGTGACCAACATCGTCAACGCCTACGACAAGGCGGAACGCCATGGCAAGGCCGCGGCCCGGTACCAGGAGAAGGACGGTGCCGTCGACGGCGATAAAGACGACCCTGGCGATGATGACTGAGGCGCTGGACGTTGCCGTTTCCGTCCCCTGCCCAACCTGGCGTACGGCGGTGGCCGGGGTCGAGGGCGTGGTCCGCCGCGCCGCACGTGCCGCCTTCGCCGCCGTTTCGCCGCCGGTCGTGCACGCCGAGGCGGGCATCATGCTGGCCGACGACTCCTTGGTGCGGGGCCTCAACCGGGACTACCGGGGCCGCGATGAACCGACGAACGTGCTGGCGTTTGCCAACCTGGAAGACCGGGGCGGTCGACGGGTCGCCTGTCCGGACGGCGCGCCGGCGGCGCTGGGGGACGTGGTTCTGGCCTACGAGACCGCCGCCGCCGAAGCCGCCGAAGAAGGCAAGGCTCTGTCCGACCATTTAAGTCACCTGGTCGTGCATGGTATGCTGCACCTTCTCGGATATGGCCACGAAACCGAGACCGAGGCGGACCCCATGGAAAGGCTGGAAATCCAGGTGCTGTTGCGCCTTGATGTGGCCAATCCTTATCCGGATCGCGCCGAAATGATGACCAAAGGTGATGGACGACCAATCCGGCAGTAGCCCGCCCCGCGACGCCGGGGCCACCGACGATCCCTCACTCTCGGACACCATTCGCGACTGGTTGCGCGGATTATGGCGCTGGCGCAACGGCGAGAACTCGGCGCGCGATACCCTTGACGAGCTGATCGAGGAGCGCGAGGAAGCCGAGATTCCCATCGACGAGGACGAACGCCGGCTGCTGGCCAACATTCTGGACCTGCGCGACCGCACGATTCACGACGTCATGGTGCCGCGCGCCGACATCGTTGCCATCGAGGCGAGGTCGAGTTTGGCGGACGTCATTGCCCTGATAACCAAAGAGAACCACTCGCGCATCCCCGTCTACCGGGGAAACCTGGACGACGTGGTCGGCATGGTGCACATCAAGGACGTGGTGGCCTGGCGGGGCGAGGACCAAGCCTTCCATCTGTCCAAGATATGGCGCAGGGTTTTGTTCGTCTCTCCCTCCATGCAGGTCCTGGAGCTGCTTTTGGAGATGCGCGTCCAGCGCATCCACATGGCCCTCGTGGTCGACGAATTCGGCGGCGTCGACGGGCTGGTCAGCATCGAGGACCTGGTCGAGGAAATCGTCGGCGAGATCGAGGACGAACACGACCGCGGCCAGAAAACCGACATGATCCGGCGCCCGGACGGCGCCTTCGACACCGACGCGCGCGCCACCATCGACGGCCTTGAGGACCTGGTCGGCAGGGTTGTCACCGACGAGGAGCGCGAGGACATCGACACACTCGGCGGTCTCATCATCGCCCTGGCCGGCCGGGTGCCGATCCGGGGCGAGCTGATCAGCCATCCCTCGGGCGTCGAGTTCGAGGTGTTGGACGCCGACCCCCGCCGCATCAAACGCGTGCGCGTGCGCGCCCCCGGGCGTGCTCCCGGGGGCCGGGGACCAAACACCGACTGATGGCCGAGCCCGGGCGAACGGTTTCCCCGCTGTCTGGAAACGTCTCTCAACGGTTATACCAAGGGGCGCTGATCATGACCCATAGAGATCGCGTAGGCGGCTCGTCGGGCAGGAGGAAAGGTGCAGGCGATGCGGTGCATCGTCAAAACTTTTCGACGCCCTCCGACGGGCCGCATACGCGACCGCAACGGCGGCTTACCAAGGCTTTCGGGCGGCGTCGCGCACGCTTC
>JADFHR010000005.1 GCA_022567015.1 Pseudomonadota bacterium | reverse complement strand
GCGTCGCGCTGCTCTGCGGGGCAGTTGGGTGAATCACCTGTCTGCATCTGTGCACTAGAAGCCCGAAGTTCTCCAAGCATAAACTGGGCGGAAGTTCCTGATGGATCGGCTATCACGGCGTCGGGTCAGCGCGTCGGCGGCGCTTTCAGGTCGGCCAACCGGACGGCGCCGCCCGCCACCGCGCTCCGGCCTCGGCGGTCTCGGCGCCGGCGGTGCGTGAGGCGGGGTCGGCTGAGACGCATCGTGGGTGGGAGGCGATTTGCGGGAAGCGCGAAAAGAACGGCAAGGCCAACGTAAGGTAGTCGGCCGGCCGTCGTCATTGCCGGGCGGTGTTTTGGCGTTGGCGGAAGGGTGGGGAAAGGTCCCGGAATTTCTGGTCGGCAGGGAATGCGGTTGCGGCTATGATCCTGTGCCGCGGCCGCGTGCGGCGTGGCGGCGCCGGGAAGCGCGGATCAGGCTGCCTTACCGCCGGCGTGGGCGAACTCCTTGGCGACCTTCTTCGCCGTGCGTTTGATGACCGCCTCGACCGCTGACTTCTTTTCGTCGAGCACCGTGAGCACGTGCACGGTGCCGGCCTCATCCATGGCGCGGCGGCCCAGCATCACCACGAACTCGGCCTTGCCGGGCCCGGCATCCATGACTTGGCCAATGGCGGGTATCTGGCGCAGAATCCCTTTCGCCAACTCCAAATCGTCGCGCTTGGCGCCTTTCTCGGCGCGCCGGGCGGCGCGCTCGACCTTGACGCAGCCCTTGATGCCACCTTCGTGGGTTTCGATAAATCTCTTGACGGTTTCCGCGGTCCGGTCGTTGCGCTGTGCGTAGCAGAGCGCGGTGGCATATTCCGACAGGCGCGTCTTGTCGTAGTCGACGCCGAAGACCAGCTTCACGATCGGGGTGAAGGGGGCGCGGGCCTGCAAGCCGATTCCCGCGGCGGTGCGCAATTCCGCATAGGCCTCGGGATCGGCCTCGCACTCGAAGTAGAAGGCATAGGCGCTCTCGAGGGCGCGATACAGGGTCTCGCGCGATTTCGAATCCGCCTGCACCACCTCGCGCGCCAGGGCCTGGCACTCCTCCAGGCTCTGTGACAGCCGCGGCAACCCGCTCGCATGGTCCACGGCCGATGGCGCCACGGCGCCGTCCTCGTCCGCCCGGGCGGTGTCCGCTGTCGGACCTGCCGCCGGACCCGCGGCAGGACTCGCGGCAGGACTCGCGGCAGGACTCGCGGCAGGACTCGCGGCAGGACTCGCGGCAGGACTCGCGGTGGGCACCGCGGCCAAAGTTGTCTCGGACGACTTTTTCTTGTAAGTGATTGCGCCGACGATGAAATCGAGGGTTTTCCCGTCTTCGCTGAAGGGCAGCATGGCGCCGCGGAACAGCGACGTCGAGCCGTCGGCGCCGACGTGTTCTTCGGCGAATTCGACCGGCGTCTTCCGGTCGACGACGTCGGTATAGCGCCGGGCCACCTCGGCCAGCAGGGTATGGGGCGGCACCTCCGACAGGGGCTTGAGGGTGAAATCCTTCCCGCAGTCTTCGGTGAGCGTCTTGCCGATGAAGCGGAAAACCGGGTCGTCGCCGCCTTGCGCCAGATCGAGGGCGAAGGCATTCGGCCCAAGGCCGGTCACCGCCTCTATGCGGAAGTTCGCCCGCGACGGGAATTGCTGCTCACCGCGCAGGGTGTTCCAGTAATCCCGGAGGCGTTGGGTGACCCGCTCCTCGGAGGGGTCCTGCGCCACGGTCTCGGCCTCCAAGATCGTCGTCAACTCGGAATGGCTCATGGCGATGCGCCCATTTCCAGTGCTGGGAATGGGGGCCACCGTAAAGCACCAAGGTTAACCGTTGGTGAACGGGGAAACGGGCTTGAGCGGGGTGGGAGGCCCTAGTGGCCCTAGACGACGGCGCGCCGCCCGGGCACCACCCGGCGGAAGGACAGGGCCTCGGCGATGTGGATGCGGCGCACGCCTTCGCCGGCCTCCATGTCGGCCAGGGTGCGCGCCACCCGGAGCACCCGGTGGTAGCCCCTGGCGGTGAGGCGCATGCGTTCCGCCGCCTCGGTCAGCAGCCGCCGCCCGTCCTCGTCCGGCGCCGCCACGTCCTCCAGCAGTTTGCCGTCGGCCTCGGCGTTGGTGCGGATCGGCGGCTTCGATTTCAGGGCCCGGTAGCGCTCCTTCTGGACGGCGCGGGCGGCGGCGACCCGGGCGGCGATGTCGGCCGAGCCCTCGGCCGGGGGCGGCACCGACATGTCGGCCGGATTGACCGCCGGCACCTCCACGTGCAGGTCGATGCGGTCGAACAGCGGACCCGATATCTTCGACTGGTACTCGGCGGCGCATCTGGGCGCCCGCGTGCACGCCTGGGCGGGATCGTCCAGGTAGCCGCAGCGGCACGGATTCATGGCGGCGACCAGCTGCACCCGGGCCGGGTAGGTGACGTGGGCGTTGGCCCGGGCGACGGTGGTGCGGCCCGTTTCCAGGGGCTGGCGCAGGGCCTCCAGGGCCGGGCGCTGGAATTCCGGCAGCTCGTCCAGGAACAGCACCCCCAGGTGGGCCAGGGATACCTCTCCCGGCCGCGCCCTGAACCCCCCGCCCACCAGGGCCGCCAGGGAGGCCGAATGGTGGGGATCGCGGAAGGGCCGCCGGCGCACCAGGCCGCCCGCGGCGATGCCGCCGGACAGGCTGTGGATCATGCTCACTTCCAGGGCCTCGGAGGGGTCGAGCGGCGGCAAAAGCCCCGGCAGGCGCGCCGCCAGCATGGACTTGCCCGCCCCCGGCGGACCCACCATCAACACGTTGTGGCCGCCGGCGGCGGCGATCTCGATGCCCCGCTTGGCGCTCTCCTGGCCCTTGATGTCCCGCATGTCGGGATAGTCCGCCTCGTCCGCCACCACCGTGGCCTCGGGGGGCGACAGCACCTGGGTGCCCTTGAAGTGGTTGATCAGGGCGAGCAGGGTGAGGGGCGCCAGGACCTCGATCTCGCCGGCCCAGGCCGCTTCGCCGCCCTGGGCCGCCGGGCAGATGAGGCCGTGGCCGCGCGCGTGCGCGTGGATGGCCGCGGGCAGGACGCCGGCCACCGGGGTCAGCCCCCCGTCCAGGGCCAGCTCTCCCAGGGCCGTGTACCCGGCGATCTCGTCCATGGGCAGCACTCCCATTGCCGCCAGCAGGCCGAGCGCGATGGGCAGATCGAAGTGGCTGCCCTCCTTGACCACGTCGGCGGGCGCCAGATTGACGATGATGCGCTTGAGCGGCAGCGCCAGTCCCATGGAGTTCAGCGCGGCGCGCACCCTCTCGCGGCTCTCGCCGACGGCCTTGTCGGGGAGCCCGACCACGGTGAAGGCGGGCAGGCCCGTGGAAATGTGCACCTGGACATCCACGTCCAGCACCTGGAAACCCAGGAACGCCACCGTGTTGACGTGCGCCGCCACGGGCCTACGCCTCCCCCCCTGCCATCCGCCGGTTGAATTGGATTGTAGGCGGCGCGCGGGGGGATTGCCACCGGCGTTTGGCCGGTGGCTCCGGGCGCCGGCCCGGCGCCTCGCGATCAGCCGCGTGTCTCTTCGAACCGCGCCTCCATGGCGTCCCACAGGTCCACTTCCAGGGAGACCCCGTCGGTCTCATGATTCCTGATGGGATGACCTACACCGATTTAAAGGATGCGGTAGCCTTGGTGGGCGATTATGAGACGTATATCCTTGACCCCTATGTCCCGTTGGGCTGCGGTGGTGACGGGGACAGTGCGGTCATGCTGGCGGTCAGGATTTATTCCCTCCTTGCTGCCCGCTCAACTCTATTGTCAGACGCATGAAGTTCATCGCATCGCCGTTGAGTGTGTGTATTTGACTCGTCAAGGTAGACAACTCTGAAATTGGAATGTCTCGCTTTGTTCGCTTAGAGCGTTCGCCTTCCCATCGAATGTTGGCAAACTTGACTGTCAGTTCCGGAGCATTGGCGATAAACCCCTGCCAGTTAGCATGAACAATTTCATGACGTTTCGGCCCGATAAGTAGCGCGCGCGACGAGAATTCCCTAGCGTATTCTAAAAGCGGGGTCAGGCATGGCGTATCACGGCAATAAAGTTTTAGGTGTTCAACCTTCTTTTTATAGGATCGCGGCCTTCCGCTAGGAGGCTTTGGCGCGCCTGGCGTGCTTGACATATCCTGGACGACGTTCTCAAGGTTCTGTTCGAAGCGTCCCCACAGGACCATGAGCCGACCGATGGCGGCATAATATGCATCGGAATCCGGCGGTTCATCGGCGAATGGCGAACCAGTGGTGTGGACTAAGAACATGCTGTTAGGATCAAATGCCATGGCGAAACATCCTGAAGGTCAAGACGAACTAACCGAAGAAGAGATCGAGCGGCGGCGCGACAAGATCGCCAAGCGCATGCTGAACACGTCGCCGACGCCACGGATCAAGCTTAAACCGTAACCGAAGAAAGAAGCCCCGGAAAAATGAACCGCAAGTTTGCCGCGAGTACGCGGCCCACTATCCTAAAAGAGGCGTTCAGTCAGGACCACGGCTTAGGATGCCCGGTAATCCTTTTGCCATCGATTCTAATATGTCGCGCGGCATCTCATAGGTTGCCGTCACGTTCTGAACCGTTTCTACGGTCATCAGATAGTCGGAGTATTCCGGGGCCTGGCCAAAATTCACTTCCTTTGCGCGGACAACTCGCGTTGGGAAGCCGCTCATAGATACTCCGGTTTTGACAGCCGCCGCATCGATGGCGCGCTTCGCCGCACCTTCTACGATTGCCAGATAGTGTCCGATCATACTGATCGGAAAGGCCAGCACGATCTCTTCGCCGTCGCGTAGCGCGTAAGTAACTGTCGCGTACTGGCCATCATCGGTACCACCAGAAGATTTAATGTCGGCAACGACATAAGCTTGTGTATCGGCCATGATACCTCCTCCCTTATCGACGGCGAGAGAGTAGACGAAATAACACCGCCTTGTACGCCAATGGCCTCTTAGGCAATTCGCCTTTCACCAGTCCGCCGGTATGTGAGGCGCTTTCCCTCGGCCTGCTTGTGGGCGATGGCGGCGCGTTCCGCGTCCTCTAATTCGCGGGTGTTGAACCTGAAATCGAATTCGTTGATGTAGCGTTGCAGGTGCTTCTCGGCACAGACCTTAAGTCCTATCCGTCACTCAGCCGCGGGTCTCTTCGAACCGCGCCTCGATGGCGTCCCAGAGATCCGCTTCCAGGGAGACCCCGTCGAAGCGGTTGATCTCCTGCAGGCCGGTGGGCGAGGTGACGTTGATCTCGGTCAGGAAGCCGCCGATGACGTCGATGCCGGCGAAGATCAGGCCGCGCGCTTTCAGCGCCGGACCGATGGCCGCG
Organism: Pseudomonadota bacterium; assembly: GCA_022567015.1. Classification (GTDB taxonomy): domain Bacteria; phylum Pseudomonadota; class Alphaproteobacteria; order Rhodospirillales; family 2-02-FULL-58-16; genus JACZQZ01. Next base: position 21,080 of record JADFHR010000005.1, on the reverse strand, counting down.
CAGATCTCCTTCTCCCGCGCCGTGAGGGTCGCCTTGGCCGCCTTGCCGCCGACGTGGAAATTGGCCCGCGCCTCGCCTGCCGCCGGAACCCGGTTGACGGCGCCGGCGGCGATGCCGTCGATGAGGATGATGCGCTTGTCGCCTTCGCGCACCTGGGGCACGTAGGCCTGGGCGATGACGGGCTCGCGGCTGCGCTCTCCGAACATCTCCAGAAGCGCGTTCAGGTTGTCGTCCTCGGGGTCGACGTGGAACACGCCGGCGCCGCCGTTGCCGAACAACGGCTTGATGATGATGTCCCCGTGTTCGGCCCGGAAGGCGGCGATCCGCTCGCCGTCGGCGGTGATCAGGGTAGGCGGCATGAGGTCGGGAAAATGGGTTACCAACAGCTTTTCCGGTGCGTTGCGCACCTGGGCCGGGTCGTTGACCACCAGGGTCGCCGGGTGGATGTGCTCGAGCAGGTGGGTGGCGGCGATGTACGCCATGTCGAAGGGCGGGTCCTGGCGCATGAGCACGATGTCCATGTCGGCCAGGTCGACGGTCTGTTTCGTCCCGAGATCGTAATGATCGCCCTTCCTGCGGCGCACCTCCAGGGTGCGCGCCCGCGCCGTCACCCGGCCCGCGGCCAACGCCAGGTCCTGGGGCAGGTAATGGACCAGGGCGTGGCCGCGCCGTTGCGCCTCGAGCGCCAGGACGAAGGTGCTGTCGGCGTCGATGTCGATGGACTCGATGGGGTCCATCTGGATGGCCACCCGGAGGCCCATGCCGGTTTTCCTCGTGTTTCGCGCCCGCTGCGTGCCCGCCCGAGGGGCGCACTATAAACCCGCGCCTTCCGCCGGCCATAGGGGAAATCGGCTGCCCGGAGCGCACCGCCGGAACCGCCGCGATGTAGGGCACCCCGGACATGTTGAGTCTTTGCCGCGGACCTTGTGTTTCGACAGGCCCGACACGAGACCCTCACCTGTGTCCATCGCAGGGCGAGGTGCGACGCAATCATCCTGAAATCCTGTATTCGGTGTTCATTCCACACCTCGAAAGCCTGCCCGGACGATCCCATCGGCAGGCATTTCCGCGCGTTCGCCGGGACCAGTTTTCATCCGTGTTTATCCGGGTCCATCCGTGTTCACCTTGGCTGCGGCGGGTCCATCCGTGTTCGACCGCGACCGTTCGCCGTTCCACGCCAATGATCTTCCGCTGCCAACCGGCGTAATCATTTGACACGGATGAACACGGATGAACACGGATCAACAACGGGGACGAGCGCCGGATCAAAATACTTTGCTTGCCTCTGCGTACCTCCGCACCCTCGGCATTGAAAAATTTTAAACGCAGAGGACGCAAAGGAAGGGGAGAAGGGACTATGTGGAAAGCCGCAGTTCCTGAAGCGTGAAAGGACCGAAACGGCATGGATCGCCGAAGACAGGATAATACGGCTTTTCAGAACCTCGAAAGCCTGCCTGGACGATCACGTCCGTAATTTCTTCCGGGCGTTCGCCGGGACGAATTTCCCTCCGTGTCCATCCGTGTTTATCCCCGTCCATCCGTGTTCGATGGCGACCGTTCACCGTCGATCGAAATGCGCGTGATAGTCTGATACGGATGGACACGGATAGACAACGATCCGGTGTTGGCGGATCACAACGGCACGCGGCGATATTCGCGCTTGTACGGGATTTCGGTAATCTTGAGTCCCTGTCGCGGACCTTGCGGTCGAATCATTTCAGCCCCGAGGTACGCCGGGAATTTTGAAAGGACCCGGCGCTTTGTCCTGTCGTCGGCGATCCCTGCGGTTCCGGCAACTCGACCCATCGCGAATACCGGCTTTCCGTCTCAGCTGAGCCGGCCGCGCAGCTCCTGGAGAAGGACCGAGGTGCGGTAGCGCGCCGGATCGCCGCTGCCGTGGCGCAGGTATTCCTCGAGCGACGCCACCGCGGCCGGCACGTTGTCCAGCCGCGCATGAAGAAGCCCGGCTTCGCGCCACAGGGCCGCCCTCTCCGGGGCGAACAGCAACATGGTCTCCACGGTCTCGACCGCCTCTTCCAAATTCCCCGCGCGCAGCAGGCGCACCTTGATGTTGTTTTGCAGGCGGACCAGGACATCCCGGATTTCCAACGCCCGGTAATGGGCGGGCGTCAGTTCGGCGTGGTTGCCGGCGACGGCCTTGTACAGGTCGCGCATGTCTTTCGCCGAGAGCAGGCGGCCGCCGTCGAAGGGGTCGAGGATGACGCGGTTGCCGTCGTCTTCCAGGCGCACCAGGAATCGCGCCGGGAAATCGATCCCGCAAATGGGCCAGCCGAGCGCCCGGGCCACGTGGATGTAGATAATGCCGAGCGCCACGGGCAGCCCGCGGCGGCGGTCGATCACCCGCATCAGGTTGGCGCTGTCCGGGTCGTCGTAGGCGTCCTCGGCGCCGCCGTAGCCGTACCGCCTGGCGATGACCTGGGCGAGGGTCTCGACCCGCAGACCCAGGCCGCCGGGGCCGTCGGCGCTGTCGGCATACGCCGCGGCCTCGGCGGCCAGCCGCTCCAGGTGCCGCCGGTAGGGCGCCATGGAGACGCCGGGGCGCTCGACCGAAGCCAGGACCAGGGCGGTTTCCGCTGGGTCGATCCGCCCATCGGCCAGGGCTCCGATGCGGACCAGCCGGGCGCGGATGTCCGGCGGCGGTTTTACCATGTCCTCCTCGGGCTCATCGGATCCGATCCACGCTGCTGGGCTCCCCATAACGGATATAGCCGGTACGCCGCGATTGGCAACCTCGGTCTCCGGCGGTCAGTCTAGCAGATTAGCAGACGCCGTGAAGTTGCCGCACAGCCGCCCGACGGACCGCCTAACCCTCGCTTCGCCAGGCGTCGGTGATGTGCACCGGAAGCCTCCACGGGAGCACCAGCATCATGTCGAAGCGCACGTCGAGGCCGGCACAGCCGGGCCGCGCCTTGAGGAAGGCGGCGGCGGCGCGCACGATGCGCCTTTGCTGACGCGGACCCAGGGCGTCGACCGCCGTGGCGAAAGTGTCCCGGGCCTTGACCTCGATCACGGCAAGGATGCGTCCGCGCCGGGCGACGATGTCGATCTCGCCCACGGGCACGCGAAAGCCGCGGGCAAGGATGCGGTACCCGCGGAGCCTGAGGTGCCAGGCGCACAGGGTCTCGGCCACGTGCCCGAACCGCCAGGCGCGCCGTTTCTTCCTCTTCCTGCGCCGCCGGGCCTGCCGGGCGCCACCGGTCATCGCCGCTTCCGCGTCAGGGCCAGGGCGCGGGCGTAGATGTGCCGCCGGGCCACGCCGGTGGCGGCGGCAACCTCGGTCGCGGCGTCGCGCACGGAGGCCTCCTCGAGGGCCGCCGAGAGTCGCCGGTCCAGGTCTTGGTCGCTGGGCGCCTTTTCGTCTGCGGGCGGCGCCACGACCACGGTCACTTCGCCCCTGGGCGGCCCGCGGTCCCGGTAATGGCGCGCCAGATCGGGCAGCGGGCCGCGCCGCACCTCTTCGAACATCTTGGTGAGTTCGCGGCCCACCGCCGCCTCGCGCCCGCCGAGGGTCTCCGCCATGTCGGCCAGGGCCGCCGCCAGGCGCCTGGCCGATTCCATGAACACCAGGCTCGCCCGCACCCCGGCCAGCTCGGCCAGGGCCCGGCGCCGGGCGGCCTTGCGCGGCGGCAGGAACCCGGCGAACAGGAAGCGGTCCGTGGGCAGCCCGGAAAGCACCAGCGCGGCGAGGACGGCCGACGGGCCGGGCAGGACCGTGACCGGCACGTCCTCGGCGATGCAGGCCCTGACCAGCCGGTAGCCCGGATCGGATACCAGCGGCGTCCCCGCATCCGATACCAGCGCCACGGTTTCGCCTTTTTTCAGCCGTCTGATGAGGGCCGGCCGCGCGCGCGCGGCGTTGTGGTCGTGATAGGGGACGAGCCGCGTGGCGATGCCGTGGATGGCCAGCAGCCGGGACGTCACCCGGGTGTCCTCGCAGGCGATGACATCGGCGGTCTTCAGGACCTCGAGCGCCCTGAGCGTGATGTCGGCGGCGTTGCCGATGGGGGTGGCGACCAGGCAAAGACCCGCCGCCGGCGCGCGCCGGGGCGGTTTACTCGCGCCCCTGCTGTGGGTAGGCTCGGACCTGACCCGGGCATCCGACCCAGAAGGAGGTTTCGCTCCGCCGGATGATCGACTCCCTGTCTTCGTGGTCGCGCTGCGCTTTCGTGCCATGGCTGACCGCCGTGGGGCTGTTGCTGTCGGCGTGCGAGTCTCCCCAATCGCGGGCCCGGACGCAAGCCGAGAGCGCGAAGCCGCTTGCGGTCACCGTGCCCCTGCAGCGCCCGCGCCCGCTGCCGCCGGCGACAGTGCCGCCGGCGACAGTGCCGCCGGCGCCGGCGCCATTCCCCCTTCCCGAGCCCACCGACGCAGAGGCACATACGCCGTCGCTGATACCCTTTCTCACCCGGACGCCGGGCCAGGGCGCGCCACCGGCGGTCGTCCAGCCGCCGGCGCCTCCGCCGATGACGCCGTCGGCCGTCCGGGTGGCGTTGCTCCTTCCCCTTTCGGGGCGCAACGCCCGCCTTGGCAACGCCATGGTGAACGCGGCCCAGCTTGCCCTGTTCGACCTCGCCGACGACCGCTTCGAGTTGTTGATCCACGATACCAAGGGAACGCCGGAGGGCGCGGCGGAAGCCACGACCCTGGCCATCGGCGACGGCGCGTCGCTGATCCTGGGGCCGCGGCTGTCGGCCTCGGTGACGGCGGTGGCGCCGGCGGCCCGCGCCGCGAACGTCCAGGTGGTGGCCTTTTCCAGCGACCGGTCGGTGGCCGGGCGGGGCATTTTCACGATGGGGTTCTTTCCCGGCGCCGGAGTCAAGCGGGTGGTCACCTTCGCCCGCTCGCGCGGCATCCTGCGGTTCGCCGTTCTCGCCCCGGAGAGCGAGTACGGGACGACCGTGGTCGAGGCCCTGCGCCGGGCGGCGGAGGAGGTTGGCGCGGTGGTGACGCGGGTCGAGACCTACGATCCCGGCGAGGGCGATTTCGCCGCCGTCGTGCGCCGGCTGGCGCAATACGGCGCCAGGCGCCAGGCCCTGATGGCCCAGCGCGCGGCCCTGGAGGCCCAGGGCGGCGAGATCGCCCGGCGGACACTCAGGCGGCTGGAAAAACTGCAGACGGTCGGCGACCTGCCCTTCGATGCCCTGATGGTGGCCGACGGGGGCAAGCGCCTGCAGTCCATCGCCGCCCACCTGCCCTTCTATGACGTGGACCCGGCCAAGGTGCGCATGCTCGGCACCGGGCAGTGGGACGAGCCCGGAATCGGCGCCGAACCGGCCCTGGTCGGGGGCTGGTTCGCGGCCCCGCCGCCGGACGCGCGGGCCGACTTCGTGCGCCAGTTCCTGCAGGTCTACGGCCACAAGCCGCCCCGGCTGGCGACCCTGGCCTACGACGCGACCGCCCTCGCCGCCGTGCTGGCGCGGACCGACGGCGGCCCCGATTTCAGCGCCCAGGCCCTCACCGCGCCCAGCGGCTTCGCCGGCCGCGACGGCATTTTCCGCTTTCTCCCCGATGGCGTGGCCGAGCGCGGGCTGGCGGTGCTCAAGGTGCTGCCGCGCGGTTTCGAGGTCATCGGCAAGGCGCCCGAGACCTTCCAGCCGGTCACCGAATAAATTCTTAAGCCAGCAGCGCCGCCAGCACCGCGTTCAGACGCAGGCGCCCGGCGGCGGTGGCGCGCAGGCGCCGGTCATCGAGGATCAGAAAACCCCCGTCGGTCAGGTCGCGGAGACGGGCCGCGTCCACGGCGTCCTCCAGACGGCGCCCGGTGAGACGGCGAAAGCGTTCCCGGCTTACCCCTTCCGACAGGCGCAGGCCCATCATCAGGACTTCCTCGCCGCGGGCCTCGGGGCTGAGGACCGTCCGCTGGGCCGTGCCGTGGCCCCTGGCCTCGACCGCGCTCAGCCAGTGCTCCGGCATGCGGGTCTGGTTGAGGGCCTCGGTGCGCGGCAGGGCGCCGGCCGGCGCCGTGAGGCGCCCGTGGGCGCCCGGGCCGACGCCCACGTAATCGCCGCCCCGCCAGTAGGTCAGGTTGTGCCGGCACTCGGCCCCGGGCCGGGCGTGGTTGGAAATCTCGTAGGCGGCAAGGCCGGCGGCGCCGAGCATCTCCTGGGTGGCTTGGTAAAGGGCGGCCCCCGTTTCCTCGTCGGCTTCGTCGACGCCGTCGGCGTGGAACCGGGTGCCGGGCTCGATGGTGAGCTGGTACACCGACAGGTGCCCGTCGGCGAATTCCAGGGCCTGCGCCAGCTCGCGCCGCCACGCCGGCACCGTCTGGCCGGGCCGCCCGTAGATGAGGTCGAAGGAGAAGCGCGGGAAATGCGCCGCCGCCAGGGCCACGGCGCGCTGCGCCTCCGCCGCGGAATGTCCCCGGCCGAGGAAGGCCAGCGCACGGTCGTCCAGGGCCTGCACCCCGAGCGACAGGCGGTTGACGCCCGCCGCCCGGAACGCCTGGAACCGCTTGGCCTCGACCGACGTCGGGTTGGCCTCCAGGGTGATCTCCACTGCGCCGCTGACCGGCCAGTGCCCGCCCACCGCGGCGATCAGGTCGGCCACCGTTCCCGGGTCCATCAGCGACGGCGTGCCGCCGCCGAAGAAGATGCTGGTCACCGTGCGGCCGCCGGTCTCACCGGCGAAGTGGGAGAGCTCGCCCAGGAGGGCGGCGCGCCACCGGCCCTGGTCTATGGTCCCGGCGACGTGGCTGTTGAAGTCGCAATAGGGACACTTGGACGTGCAGAACGGCCAGTGGATGTAGATCCCGAAACCGGTGTCCGCCGGCGTATTTCCGTGCAGGTGTTCCACGACAGGCACCCTTACCCCTGAAAACAGGCGGCGACAAGCCTGCCCAGGGCGTCGGCCCGGTGGCTGAGGGCATGTTTCTCCTGCGGCTCCATCTCGCCGAAGGTGCGCGCGCAGCCGTCGGGCACGAACACGGGATCGTAGCCGAAGCCGCGCCATCCCCTGGGCGGCCAGGTCAGGCGGCCGAAGGCGAAGCCCTCGAAGGTCTCGCAGTGGCCGTCGGGCCAGCCGAGGGCCATGGCGCAGACAAAATGGGCGCTCCGGTCGGGCTTGCCGGCGAGGCCGTCCCCGACCCTCCGCATGGCCAGGCGGAAATCCCGCTCCGGCCCGGCCCAGCGCGCCGATTTCGTGCCCGGCCGGCCGCCGAGGGCCGGCACCACCAGGCCCGAGTCATCGGCCAGCGCCGGCAGGCCGGCCGCGGCGGCCGCGGCCCGGGCCTTGATCTCGGCGTTGGCGGCGAAGGTGGCGCCCGTTTCCTCGGGCTCGGGCAGCCCCAGATCGGCCGCCGCGACCACCTCCGCCCCAAGGGGCGCCACAAGGTCCATGATTTCCCGCACCTTGCCCGGGTTGTGGCTGGCGATCACCAGTTTAGGGCCCTCGAAGCGCCGTGCCATGGGGCTAGCTCTCCAGGGCCAGGGCCTTGCGTTGCAGCAGCGTCAGTTCGCCGACGCCCTTGTGGGCGAGCGCCAGCAGCTCAATCAACTGGGCTTCGGAAAACGGCTCCTCCTCGGCGGTCGCCTGGATCTCGACGATGGCGCCCTTGCCGGTGAGCACGAAGTTGACGTCGACCTGGGCGGCGCTGTCCTCTTCGTAGTCCAGGTCCAGCACCGGAGCGCCCTTGTACAGGCCGCACGATACCGCCGCCACCTGGTCGGTGAGCGGGACGGCGCTCAAAATCCCCAGGTCCACCAGCTTCTTGAACGCCAGGTGCAGGGCCACGTAAGCCCCGGTGATGGAGGCGGTTCGCGTGCCGCCGTCGGCCTGGAGCACGTCGCAGTCCACCCGGACCTGCATTTCGCTCATCGCCTTCAAGTCGGTGACGGCGCGCAAGCTGCGGCCGATGAGGCGCTGGATTTCCTGGGTGCGGCCCGTTTGCCGGCCCCGGCTCGCCTCGCGGTCGGTGCGGGTCGAGGTGGAGCGGGGCAGCATGCCGTATTCGGCGGTGATCCAGCCGCGGCCGGTATCGCGCATCCACCGAGGCACCCGTTCCTCGACGGAGGCGGTGCACAGCACGTGGGTGTCGCCGAAGCGGACGAAGCAGGAGCCTTCGGCGTACCTGTTGCAGTCGGGCTCGAGGCTGATGGAACGAAGGCAGTCTGGGGCGCGGCCGGATGGCCTCATGGGATGTCCTTACCCTTGCAACCCTCTAGGTTCGGCGCGCCAAGCTAACGCGAGGGTCGGTTCGCGTAAAGCCCGCCCCCGGCGGCGGCTCCGTTGACGCTGGCCGGTGCGGTCACTAAGTTCTCACCGCGTTTACCATTTCCGTGAGGGCCATGATTACCGAGCTTAGCGAGCGGTCGCGGGAAATATTCCGCCAGATCGTCGAGACCTACCTGGAAACGGGCGAGCCCATCGGTTCCAGGACCCTGGCCCGGCGGCTGACCATGGCCCTGTCGCCGGCGACCATCCGCAACGTGATGGCGGACCTGGAGGAATCGGGCCTGTTGTTCGCGCCCCATACGTCGGCCGGACGCATGCCCACGGAGGCGGGTTTGCGGCTGTTCGTGGACGGGCTTCTCGAGGTGGGCAGCCTGACCGACGACGAGCGCCGGCACATCGACGCCCAGTGCGCCGGTTCGGGCGCCGACCTGGAGGAGTTGCTGGAGGACGCGACGTCGGCGCTTTCCGGGCTGTCGCGGTACGCCGGGCTGGTGCTGGCGCCGAAAACGGACAGCCCGCTGAAGCACATCGAGCTGGTCAACCTGAGCCCGGGCCGGGCCCTGGTGATCCTCGTCACCGAGAGCGGCGTGGTCGAGAACCGGATCATCGAAACGCCGCACGGCATGGCCCCTTCGTCCCTGGTGGAGGCGAGCAATTTCCTGAGCGCGCGCCTGGTCGGGCGCACGCTGAGCGAGGGATTCGACGAGATCACGGCGGAACTGGAATCCCACCGCGCCCAGCTCGACGAACTGACCGCCCGGGTGGTGGAGGCCGGACTGGCCACCTGGGCCGGCGGCCACAAGGGCGGCACCCTGATCGTCCGCGGTCAGGCGAATCTTCTGGACGACATCACCGTCGAAGCCGACCTCGAGCGCATTCGCTCGCTGTTCGCCGCCCTGGAGACCAAGGAGATGATGTTGCGTGTCCTCTCCCTGGCGGACACGGCCGAGGGGGTCCGCATCTACATCGGGGCCGACAACCGTCTGTTCAACCTGGCCGGCGTTTCCATGATCGTCGGGCCCTACAACGACAGCCGGCAGCAGATCGTCGGCGCCATCGGCGTCATCGGCCCGACGCGCATGAACTATGCGCGGATCATTCCGCTCGTCGATTACACCGCGCAGATGATCGCCCGGCGGATAGGATAAGGGATCACAAGAGTCGGAATGTCCAAAAAGAAGCAAGACACACCGAAAGACGTAGAGGCGGCGGCGGACACCGGGCCGGCCGTGGCCCCCGAGACCGACGCCGCGCCCGAGGTCGAGCCGACGCCGGCGCCCGCAGGGGACGAGGCGGCGGACGATCCGGCCCCGGCCGCGCCCGAGGCGGTGGACCAGGACGCGCCCGAGGCGGTGGACCAGGACACCGGGCCGGCCGCCGCGGAAGCGGACCCGGAGGCCCGTATCGGCGCCCTCGAGGCCGAGGTGGCCGATCTCAAGGACAAGCTGTTGCGGGCCCTGGCCGAGGCCGAGAACGTGCGCCGCCGCGCCGAGCGCGACAAGATCGAAATCTCCAAGTATGCCGTCGCCGGCTTCGCCCGCGAGATCCTGCCGGTGGCCGACAACCTGCGCCGGGCCCTGGACAGCATCGACCAAAAAACACGCCAGGAAAACGAGACGGTGGAAACGCTGGTCGTCGGCGTGGAAATGACCGAACGGGACATGCTGAACGCGTTCGAGCGTATCCGCATCACACCCATCGAGGCCATGGGCCAGAAGTTCGACCACAACCTCCACGAGGCCATGTTCGAGATCGAGGACAAGGACCAGCCCGAGGGCACCGTGGTCCAGGTGCTGCAGACGGGATACATGCTGGGTGAGCGCCTGCTGCGCCCGGCCAGGGTGGGGGTCTCCAAGGGCGGGCCCAAGGCCGCGCCGGAAGCGGAACCGGCGGCGGAAGCCCCGGCGGAACCGGCACCGAAAGGACCGGCGGCGGCCTACGAAAAACAGGCGGAGCGGCACGGGGACGCCGCCGGCTCCAAGGTCGACGAGGAACTATGAAACAGGCGGCCTGACGCCCGGCCGCGCGGCGCTTTCGTCCGCCCCATCCACCCACCCGGCGGCCATCGAAGGGAAGGAAGCCAGGCATTGTCGGCCGGAACCAAGGCGCGTGAGGGTCCGTCGGGACACGCCGTCACGCCCGATTACACCATAAGTTTCGAGGCCCATCCCGCCCGTGTCCGCGTCGTCTTCAACGGCGTCACCGTGGCCGACAGCGCACGGGCCATGGTGTTCCGCGAGGCGCGGTACAGGCCGGTCTTCTATTTCCCGCCCGCAGACGTTCGCCTGGACCTGATGGAACGGACCGACCACCACACCCACTGCCCGTTCAAGGGCAACGCCAGCTACTGGACGCTCCGCATTGGCGAGAGGAGCGCCGGGAACGCGGTGTGGAGCTACGAGGATCCGCTCAAGATCGCCCGGGCGATGAAAGGATACATCGCCTTCTACAGCGACAGGATGGACGCCTGGTACGAGGACGACGAACAGGTCTATGCCCGCGACAGCGAGGAATCCACCCCCCGGGACAACCCGCTCGTTGACTGGCTTTTGTGCGAAGCCTGGGAGGCGGCGACGTCGCGCGAGCTGACACGACGGTTCGCCCGCGCCCTGGTGAAAAACGGCGTGCCCGTCACCCGGGTGCGGGTGGTGATCCAGACGCTCCATCCCCTGCTGGCGGCGACCGCATACGCGTGGTCGGCGGCGGCGGCGGAAAAGGTGGAAAAGACCCTGCTGAGCCACGAGGTCGTGCAATCGGACCGCTTCCTTCAAAGCCCGCTCAGGCCCATTTTCGACGGCGTGGGCGGTTTTCGGCGCTGGCTTGACGCATCGGACGAGGACGACTTTCCGGTGCTCAAGGACCTGAAGGCGGAGGGGATGACGGATTACGCCGCCATGCCGATGCCGTTTTCCGACGGCCAGATAAACGCCATCACCCTCGCCACCGACGCACCCGGTGGGTTCTCGACGGCGGATCTCGGCCACATCCATGAAATCCTGCCGGTCCTCAGCCGGTTCTACGAAGTGCACGCCAAGCGGCGCAATGCGGTGACCCTGTTGCAGACGTTCCTCGGCAAACATACCGGCGAGCGCGTGCTCGACGGGCTGATCAAGCGCGGCGACGGCGAGAACATTCACGCGGTGCTCTGGTTCTGCGACCTCCGGGATTCGACGCCGCTGGCGGAATCGTTATCCCGCGAGGCGTTCCTCGCGCATTTGAACCGGTTCTTCGACTGCATGGCCGGCGCCGTCTTCGACAATGGCGGCGAGGTGCTGCGCTTCATCGGCGACGCGGTGCTCGCCATTTTTCCCGTTGCCGATGCGGAAACTACGGGACGCGAGGGCGCGGTAGGTTGGGCCGAGGCCTGCGACATGGCGGCGAAGGCCGCCCGCGAGGCCGACCGCCGGATCGCCGAGCTGAACCGTTCATCGGCGGGCGGGGACACGCCGCCGCTCCGCTTCGGCATCGGCCTGCACGTGGGCGACGTCACCTACGGCAACATCGGGACCGCGGAGCGGCTGGAGTTCACGGTGATCGGCGCCGCCGCCAACCAAGCCTCGCGCATCGAAGGCATGTCCAAAACACTCGGCGTCCCCATCGTCATGTCGTCCGAGTTCGCGGCCGAGTACCAGGGCGAGGTGCGGTCGCTGGGGCGTCACAAGCTGCGCGGCATCGACGGCGAGCGCGAACTCTACACGCTCGCCGGCGGAGAGGCACCCGACTCCGGTCCCCGGAAGGCGACCCCCTCCACGCCGTAATAGAAGCCGTTGGAAAACGGTGTTCCGCCGGCGAGGCCGGCGAGGGACTCGCGGACTTCCCGGGGCTGGCGCCGGCCGTCCAGCAGGTCGCGGAAGATGCGCGCCACCGCCACCATGTCGGTGTCCTGCGGCGACAGGCGGAAGCGGTGGACTCCCATTGCGCGCAGCTCGGCCAGCTCGCCGGCGAGATTGCACCAGGTGTACGACAGCGTCTGCGTGCCGTTGACGGCGAGGAAGGGATCGCCGTCCAGGGTCTCCACCTCCATGCCGTCGGGGTCCTCGGCGCAGACGTACCGGCAGCCGTCCTTGTTGAGGCCGCGCGAGCGCGCATGGAAACAGCGCCCGGAGATGGCCAGCGGCAGGCGTCCGAACACCTGCACCTCCAGCTCCGGCACGCCGGCGCCGGCCAGGGCGGCGATCGATTGCGCCGGCAGCTCGCCGGGCAGGGATACGCGCGTCGCGCCGTGCCGCGCCAGGAAGGCCAGGGTGTCTTCGTTGTAGACGTTGACGTAGGGGCCGATGGCGTGGCGGCGCCCGGAAAGCAGCGCCACCGCCGCGATGTCGTTGGCCTCGACGAACAGGTCCGTCCCGGCGGCCAGGGCCCGGACCGTGTCCATCTCGCGCTCGTTCATGATCAGCGCCAGGGTGGAATGGACCACCTCCTTGCCCGCCGCCTCCAGGCGCTCGATGACGCCGCCCAGGACCGGCTCGAAGAACGGCGCCCGCTTGGAACACACCACCTCGCCGACGCAGACGGACTCCACCGGCGCCTCGTCGGCGATGCGCAGGTAAAAATCACGCCACCTCCCGGGCGCCCAGTTGAACAGCACCGGGCCCAGGGTGAGCTTCGCCTGCCGTGGCTTCGCCGCCATCATCGCCCTCGTCAGTACCAGGCCTTGCGGTAGGCGCCGGCGCTGTAGCAGCCGCCTTCGGTCATCGCCACCAGGTCCGTCGGCGGCGCCGGCTCGCCCCGGACCGCGGCGTCGACGGCGCGGCGGAAGGCGGCCACCACCTCGGCCACGTAGGCGCGGCCCCGTTGCCGTCCCTCGATCTTGAGGCCGGTCACCCCGGCCGCCATGAGCTCGGGCAGAATCCCGATGGCATTGAGGCTGGTCGGCTCCTCGAACAGGTACGAGGTCTTTCCCCGCGCCACGAACCGCCCCTTGCACAGCGTCGGGTAGCAGGCCGACTCGGTCTCGGAAAAGGCGTTGATGGTATAGCCGCCCAGGGTGGTCAGCAGCGTGTCGCCGGTGTCCAGGTAGCGCACGTGGCTGGCCGGCGAACAGACGCCGACCGTGTTCGGGGACTTGCCGGTGAGATACGACGACATCGAGCACCGGCCCTCGGCCATGACGCTCATGGCGCCGAAGACGAAGACCTCGGTCTCCACCGGAACGGCCTTGTTCAACGCCGCGATCTCTTCGATGGTCAGCACCCTGGGCAGCACCACGCGGCTGATGCCCAGTTCGCGGTGGTAGAAACCGATGGCCTCGGGGCTCGACGCCGCCGCCTGCACGGACAGGTGCCGGCGCAGGCCCGGATGGGTGCGCCGGGCATAGTCGGCGAGGCCGATGTCGGCGACAATGATGGCGTCGGCGCCGAGGGCCGCGGCGGCATCGACGGCGCCGCGCCAGGGGCCGGGATTGCCGGCCCCGGGAAAGGTGTTGATCGCCACCAGCACCTTGACCCCGTGGCCGTGGGCATAGGCGAGCCCGTCTTCGAGGTCGGCGCGGCTGAAGTTGAGGCCGGGGAAGTTGCGGGCGTTGGTCTCGTCGCGGAAGCCCACGTAGACGGAGTCGGCGCCGGCGTCGACGGCGGCGCGCAATGCCGCGGGCGTGCCCGCCGGGCACACCAGGTCCAGGGTTCCACTCGTCCCTTTCACGGTTTCTCCATCCTTCCCCGGCGCATCCGGCGCCTGAGCTCGGCGATGGCCTCGTCCATCCGGTCGAGGCGGGCGGCGTCGGCGCCGGCGCGGCGCATGGCGGGGGCGATCGCCGCCCGGCGCAGGGTCTCCAGGTCCTCGGCCAGGCGCGAATATACGGCGCCGGCGGCGCCGGCCAGCCGCCTCGCCGGCCGCGCCAGGGGGCCGAGCAGGGACGCCATGTCGGCGGCGATGTCGATCTCGGCGCCGTCGACGGCGTTGCGCAGCGCGACCACGGCCTCGGTATCGCCCTCGATAACCAGTCCGCGCGAGAAAAACAGGGCGTCGCCGTCGATCCGCCCCTGCAAAAGGTCGATCAGGGCGAGCAACGGGCCGCGGATGGTCGCCGTCGCCCGCACCGCATGGCCGCCGCGGATGGCGGTCAGGCTCGGCGCCCTGGCGCCGGCCCTGAGCACGAACGAATACGGCAGGTCGATGGGGTCGATCAGGAACACCGGCTCGCCCAGCCCGGCGAGGCGCTCGAAGGCGCCCGCGTGGCGGCGGCGCATGGTGGCCATGGCGAGGCCGAGCACCGGCTGGAACAGCGCCGGCGGCAACGCGCGCAGGGCAAGCCCCGCCACCAGCACCGGCGACAGCGGCGGCACAAGACGATGGGCAAGCGGATGGGATTGTCTCATCCGGCGTTTCCCTGACGGCCTCAACGGCCAGCGGGAAGGTTAGTGTGGAACCGCCCGGCCTTCCTTGACGCCGGTCAAATCACCCGGGACTTGCGGGCGGGGTTCGCCGGGTTGGCGCGGGCCGGGTGGGCAGGCTTGCCCGCGCCCGCCCCCGCCCCGCCAGCCCAAAGGAACTCGGATTCGGGGTCGTGCCCCCGGTGCCTGTGCTTGGCCAGGGTCCTGTTGCGCACCGCGTAGCAGTAGACGCAGCCGTGGGGGCAGGTGTCGTATTCGCCGATGTCGCGCGAGGCCCAGCATCCGCACCGCTCCCGGTGGGGCTTCTGCACGGCGGTGATCGCATTGCCCGCCACGTCGCCCAGGCGCCCGGCATCGATGCAGCGGGCCTCGGTGACGCCGTCGACCAGCAGTTCGGGCTGGCCGCAGAGGGTCAGCGCCATGCCGGCGTCGTCGGCGCGCGCCGCCAGGTCGGCGAGCAGGGCGCGTTTCTCGTCGGCGTCCGGGTCGCGCCAGTCGAAGCGGAAGGCCCGCGCCGCCGCCGCCATGTTGCGCTCGGTCTTGCGGTAGACGTGGGCGAACGACACCACCACCTCGTCCACGTGGCCGGCCAGGGACGCGGCCAGGCGGGCGAAGGTGGCGCGGTGCCACGCCGCCGGCGTCAGCGACGTGAAGACGATGGGATCGTAGCGCCACACCGGGACCCGGGCGCCGAAGGCGCGGGCCGTGGCGCGCAGGTGGCCGACGGCGCGTACCGCATCGATGGTGGCGTAGTCGAGGGCGCGGGGATAGCCGGTGACCGTCTCGTGTACGACGAACGGATAGCCCAGCCGGCCGACCTCGCGCAGATGGCCAAGGAACGGGCCCAGGTTCCTGGTCCAGAAAACGAATCCATCCACGGTGTCATGGTCCAGCGGCACCGTCACAACCTGCCGCCCATAGGGGTTGACCATGCGGCAAAACCCCGCCTTCAGGCGGTTCATGAACCAATCCCCGTAAAACGCGGGAATGTCGGTCTTATAGCTGGCCGAGATGATCATCAGGGGCGGTTCCCACGGGTGGCGCCTCGGGACTAAAGGCCGATTCCCGATCCCTGTCCAGGGGGCGCGGAACAGCGCCCGGCCGCGCTTCCCTTTCCCCGGCGCCGGGTCAAACGGCCCCCGCACCTTGAAGGAATTCCAGGCGGCGGCGGTTGCGCGCCCCGTGGGACCGACATATATGTCCGACAGACGATTGTCCGGGACCGGGATCGCGCATTGGGCGCGGCCCGGGGACAGTATAGGGTGTGATTGCGGGAATTCCCGGGGTGCCTTTCCGGGCCGCGGGACTCTGCCGGAAGTGATGGGGACAGTATGAGCAAGGTAATCGGGATCGACCTGGGGACCACCAACTCCTGCGTTGCCGTGATGGACGGCAAGGTCGGAAAGGTCATAGAGAACTTCGAGGGCCAGCGCACCACGCCGTCCATGGTCGCGTTCACCAATTCCGGCGAACGCCTGATCGGACAGCCGGCCAAGCGCCAGGCGGTGACGAATTCGGAAAACACGCTGTACGCGATCAAGCGCCTGATCGGCCGCCGCCACGACGATCCCATAACCAAAAAGGACCAGGAGCTGGTCTCCTACAGCATCGTCAAGGGGGACAACGGCGACGCCTGGGTCAAGGTCGACGGCAAGAAATACAGCCCCAGCCAGATCAGCGCCTTCATCGTCCAGAAGATGAAGGAGACCGCCGAGGCCTATCTCGGCGAGGAGGTCACCCAGGCGGTCATCACCGTGCCCGCCTACTTCGACGATTCCCAGCGCCAGGCGACCAAGGACGCCGGCAAGATCGCCGGGCTCGAGGTTCTGCGCATCATCAACGAGCCGACGGCGGCGGCGCTGGCCTACGGCCTCGAAAAGCAGGCATCGGGCACCATCGCGGTGTACGACCTGGGCGGCGGAACGTTCGACATCTCCATTCTCGAGATCGGCGACGGGGTCTTCGAGGTCAAGGCCACCAACGGCGACACCTTCCTCGGCGGCGAGGACTTCGACAAGCGAATCGTCGACTACCTGGCCGACGAGTTCAAGAAGGAAAACGGCATCGACCTGCGTGCCGACAAGCTGGCCCTGCAGCGCCTGCGCGAAGAGGCGGAAAAGGCCAAGATCGAGCTCTCCAGCGCCATGCAGACGGAGATCAACCTGCCCTTCATCACCGCCGACCAGGCCGGGCCCAAGCACCTGAACATCAAGCTCACCCGGGCCAAGCTCGAGGCCCTGGTCGAGGACCTGGTGCAGAAAACCGTCGGGCCGTGCAAGAAGGCGCTGAAGGACGCCGGGCTGTCGGCGGGGGAGATCGACGAGATCATCTTAGTCGGCGGCATGACCCGCATGCCCAAGATCGTGGAAACGGTCAGGGACTTTTTCGGCCGTGAGCCCCACAAGGGCGTCAACCCCGACGAAGTGGTGGCCGTCGGCGCCGCCATCCAGGGCGGCGTGCTCACCGGCGAGGTGAAGGACGTGCTGCTTCTCGACGTCACCCCGCTGTCCCTGGGCATCGAGACCCTGGGCGGCGTGTTCACCCGGCTGATCGACCGCAACACCACCATTCCGACCCGCAAGAACCAGGTCTTCTCCACCGCCGAGGACGGCCAGACGGCGGTCACCATCCGCGTCTTCCAGGGCGAGCGCGAAATGGCCGCCGACAACAAGGTATTGGGTCAGTTCGACCTGATCGGCATTCCGCCGTCGGCGCGTGGCGTGCCCCAGATCGACGTCACCTTCGACATCGACGCCAACGGCATCGTCAACGTCTCGGCCAAGGACAAGGCCACCGGCAAGGAACAGCAGATCCGCATCCAGGCCTCGGGCGGGCTTTCCGCAAACGACATCGATCGCATGGTGAACGAAGCCGAACAACACGCCGACGAAGACAAGAAGCGCCGCGAGCTGGTGGAGGCCCGCAATCACGCCGACGCCCTCGTCCATGCCACCGAGAAAAACCTCAAGGAATTCGGCGACAAGGTTTCCGAGGACGAAAAGCAGGCCATCGAAAACGCCGTCAAGGATCTGCGCGAGGCCGTCGAAGGCGACGACACCGAGGCCATCAAGGCCAAGACCGAAGCCTTGGCCCAGGCCTCCATGAAATTGGGCGAGGCCATGTACAAGGCCAGCCAGGAAGAGGAAGCGGCGGACGCCGAGCCCACCGACGCCGGGACGCCGACGCCGGGAGGGTCCGCGGATTCGACGGTGGTCGACGCCGACTTCGAGGAGGTGGACCCGGACAAGGACGAGCCGAAAAAGGACACCAAGGACCAATAGCCGCGTACCGCCCGAGGGACGGAAAAGGCATGCACACCTCTCCGGGGGACCGTGACCGTGCGCCCGGGCCGCGCATTTCCGTGAGGCCCGCCTGATGGCCAAAGAGGATTTTTACGTCCAGCTCGGGGTGGACAGGGCCGCCGGCACGGACGCGATCAAGCGGGCCTACCGCAAGCTGGCCATGGAGTACCACCCCGACCGCAATCCCGGCAGCAAGGCCGCGGAAAAGAAATTCAAGGAAATCGCCGAGGCCTACCATGTGCTCAAGGACGGCCAGAAGCGCGCCGCCTACGACCGCTTCGGCCACGCCGCCTTCGAGGCGGGCAGTGGCGGGGCGGGCGGCTTCGAACGCGGCTTCGCCACCGGTTTCGCCGACATCTTCGACGAGATGTTCGGCGACTTCGTCCACGGCACGGGGCGGCGCGACGGCGCCGGCACGGGACGCGGCGGCGACCTGCGCTATAACATGGAGGTCTCCATCGAGGACGCCTTCCGGGGCAAAAAGGCGACCATCCGGGTCCCCACATCGGTTACCTGCGGGCCCTGCAAGGGTACCGGCGGGGCCGGCGGCGCGCCGCCCGTAACCTGCGCCACCTGCCGCGGCCACGGCAGAATCCGTTCCCAGTCGGGCTTCTTCACCGTCGAGCGCACCTGTCCGTCCTGCCAGGGCGGCGGCAAGGTCATCAAGGAACCGTGCAGAACCTGCGGCGGCGGCGGGCGGGTGCAGAAGGAAAAGACCCTGTCGGTCACCATTCCCGCCGGCGTCGAGGACGGCACCCGCATCCGCCTCGCCGGCGAGGGCGAGGCGGGGCTGCGCGGGGCCCCGCCGGGTGATCTGTACATCTTCCTGACCATCGCGCCGCACCGCATCTTCCAGCGCGACGGGGCCAACATCTATTGCCGGGTGCCCATTCCCATGACCACGGCGGTGCTCGGCGGCACCATCGAGGTGCCGACCGTGGACAGCGCCCGCGCCCGCGTCACCATCCCGTCCGGAACCCAGACCGGGCACCAGTTCCGCCTCAAGGGCAAGGGTATGACCGTGCTCCGCTCCAGCGCCCGCGGCGACATGTTCGTCCAGGCGGTGGTGGAGACGCCGGTGAACCTGACGGCCAAACAGCGCGAACTGTTGCGCACGTTCGAATCGGAGACCAACAGCGCCCGGCACAGTCCGGAAGCCCATGGGTTCTTCTCCAAGGTCAAGGAGCTGTGGGAGGACTTGAAGGAGTAGCGGGCAAGCGGTTGAAAAGGCGTGGTATTTCTCAAGGGCGCGAACGCAAATGGCCTAAAACAGCGGAATTCGGTATTCAGTACACTGTCCCTGGAATTCCTGGAATTCTGAGAGGGCTCTATGGGCCGGAAAAGACCCGATAACATCGGTATGCACTCTCTCATCTGGGGGTATAAAGTCCCTGCCACTTCGCCTGAGCGGTTAGTTCAAGTGGCAAAGGAGCGCGCCAGATATGAAGCCGAACTCAATGTTTATGAAGAACGAAAAGCCCAAGGCCAAATACTTGTAAAAGCTGACGAAGCGCGAGACCCCGCAAAGGAAAGATCAAGTCGAAAAGCAGAGCGGCGTCGTCGGCGTGCTGTACAAAAAAAAGCAGAAGAGCGAAAACGTAGGGACAAGGTCCACCGAAAACTCGATCGGAGGAATCAACGGTGGGAAGCCGCAAAAGAAAGAATGGAAGCTCGCGTGGGTTCACAGGTAGCCTTCTCAGAACTCATTAAAATTGGAATAGAAGAGGGTTTGAGTAAGGAAGTTGCTATGCGGCTAGCGAATGAGATTCTAAAGGGTTGAAGGTAATATTAAGGGGATACCATACTTATTTCTCGGTCCCAGTGCGGCCCGATACCCAAGGGAGGGCAGAACTAAATATGGTGTCGCCTTAATTGCATGTTCGTCCAGGCGGTGGTGGAGACGCCGGTGAACCTGACGGCCAAACAGCGCGAACTGTTGCGCACGTTCGAAACGGAGACCAACAGCGCCCGGCACAGTCCGGAAGCCCACGGGTTCTTCTCCAAGGTCAAGGAGCTGTGGGAGGACTTGAAGGAGTGACGGGACCCTGGGCGGGGTCCGCGGCACGCGGGCGCCGGCCGCAAAAAGGGGGGGGAGGCCATGAAGATCGGAATCGTCGGCTGCGCCGGGCGCATGGGCCGCATGGTGGTGAGCGAGGTCCTGGCAGGCGCCGGCTGTACCCTGGCCGGCGGCACCGAGCAGCCGGGAAGCGCCGCCCTGGGGAGCGATGTGGCGGCTCTCGCCGGGGGGGAGCCGGCGGGGCTCGAGGTCGGCGACGACGCAAAGGCCCTTTTCGCCCGATCGGACGCCGTGATCGACTTCACGTCTCCCGACGCCACCGCCGTCCACGCGGCGCTGGCCGCCGAGCACGGCGTGGCGCTCGTGGTCGGGACCACCGGGCTCGAGGCCGCCCATCATGACGCCCTCGCCCAGGCCGCCCGGCAGTGCGCCGTGGTTCAGGCCGCCAACATGAGCCCCGGGGTCAATCTTTTGTTGGGCCTGACCGAGCGCTGCGCCCGCATTCTCGGAGACGAGTACGACATCGAGATCGTCGAGATGCACCACCGGCACAAGGTGGACGCGCCCTCGGGAACGGCGTTGGCCCTGGGCGCCGCGGCGGCGGCCGGGCGCGGTGTCTGGCTGGAGAGCGTGTCCCAGCGGGTCCGCGACGGCCACACCGGGCCAAGGCGTACCGGCGACATCGGCTTCGCCACCCTCAGGGGCGGCGACGTGGCCGGCGAGCACGCGGTGATCTTCGCCGGCGAGGGCGAGCGCGTCGAGCTCGTACACAAGGCGTCCTCGCGCGCCGTTTTCGCCCGCGGCGCCGTGCGCGCGGCGTTATGGACCGACGGCAGGCCGCCGGGCCTCTATTCCATGGGCGACGTCCTGGGTTTCGGTTGACCGGTCCCGCCGCCCCGATATGGTTGGCCGCGGGAGCGCCGGGGGCCGGCCAGTACTTACTTTCACGATTTCGCGTATCATACGATCGCGTTTCCCGTTCCCTCGGCAGGAGGGGACGCGCGGGCGATGGGGACCCATCGGCAAGCGTTCCCGACGCCCCGGGGGGCCACCGGGGGGTGTCCCCCCGGCTACGGTATGCGGGGGACGCCCCCGCGGCCCCCGGCGTCGTCGCGCGCCGCTTGTGATGCTCCAGCATCACGGCGCGCCGCGCTCCTAGAGTCTTTCTGTCCGAGAATGAATCGGTAGGGGATTCCCTTTTTGGCATAGATGTGATTCAACATTGATGCTGGAAAGGAG
>JADFHR010000162.1 GCA_022567015.1 Pseudomonadota bacterium | reverse complement strand
TCGCGTATGCGGCCCGTCGGAGGGCGTCGAAAAGTTTTGACGATGCGCCGCATCGCCTGCAACTTTCCTCCTACCCGACGAGCCGCCTACGCGATCTCTATGAGTCATGATCAGCGCCCCTTGGTATTACACCCCGCCGGATGAAACGAGGCCTTGATGCGCGGCGGGTGAACCCCAACTGAGATGGACACCCGTTGCCCGGCAATCAGGGGCGCGTACCCATGCCCGACATTTCCGCCTTCGCCAGCGTCCTCCATGTGCTCGCCGCCATCGTCTGGGTGGGCGGCATGTTCTTCGCCTACATGGTCCTGCGGCCGTCGTTGGGCGTCCTCGAGCCGTCCCAGCGGCCGGCCTTGTGGAATACCGTGTTCCCCCGCTTTTTCGCCTGGGTGTGGGTCGCGGTGATCGCCCTGCCCGTCACCGGATACGCCATGGTGTTCGGCGCCTTCGGCGGCTTCGCCGACGCCGGCGTCCACGTGCACGTCATGCACGCGCTCGGGTGGGTGATGATCGCCCTTTTCGTTTTCCTGTATGCGGTGCCGTTCCGGCGCTTCCAAAGCGCGCTCGCCGGCGGCGGCGAGGCCGCCAGGCACCTGACCCTGATTCGCCGCATCGTCGCGGTCAATCTGGTGCTCGGCCTGATCACGTCGGCCGTCGCCGCCTGGGGCCGCTTCGCCGCCTGATACACAAACTCGAACATTCCGCGCCCCGTGAGGAAGACACGCGGGAACGCATCGCGCACTCGTCTTCCTCTGCGTCCTCTGCGTTTAAAATTTTTTTCAACGCCGAGGACGCTGAGGTACGCGGAGGTGAGCAAAGAATTTTAATCCGGCGCCCCTCCCCGTTGTTGATCCGTGTTGATCCGTGTTCATCCGTGTCAGATGATCGCGCGCATTTCGATCGACGGTGAACGGTCGCCATCGAACACGGATGGACGGGGATAAACACGGATGGACACGGATGAAAATTCGTCCCGGCGAACTGGACAAACGGACCCGCGTCACCGACAAAGAGCCGGACCGGGGGCGCCGCGCCCCGATAACCCATCAACGCGAGAGGCCCCATGACCCGGGACGACGTCAACATCATCGAAAAGACCACGCCGTTCGAAGGCTACTTCCGCATCGACCGCTACCGCCTGCGGCACCGCCTGTTCGAGGGCGGCTGGAGCGGCGAGTTGACCCGCGAGATCTTCGAGCGCGGCCACGCGGTGGCCGTCCTCCTCTACGATCCCGACCTGGACACCCTGGTGTTCATCGAACAGTTTCGCTGCGGCGCGCTGGCGGCCGCGTCCTCGCCGTGGTTCGGCGCCGGGTTTTCGCCGTGGCTGTTGGAATGCATCGCCGGCATCATCGAGGACGGCGAATCCCCCGAAGAGGTGGCGCGGCGCGAAGCGGTGGAGGAAGCCGGCTGCGAAATCGGCGACATTGTCCCCGTCTGCCACTACCTGGTCAGCCCCGGCGGCACCTCGGAATCGCTGTTCGTCTTCTGCGGCCGGGTCGACGCCCAGAACGCCGGCGGTATTCACGGCCTGACCGAGGAGCACGAAGACATCCGCGTCCTCGCGGTGCCGACCGCCGAGGCCTTGCGGTGGCTGGACGAGGGACGGTTCATCAACGCCATGACTCTCATCGCCATGCAGTGGTTCAGGATGAACCACGAAACCCTGCGCGCCCGGTGGCGCACGCCCCCGGGCGGCGCTTGATCGCCGCCGGACCCGCCGCTAGTCTGCCGGCGCGGCCACGGCCTGGGCTTTAGGGCGGAAGGGCGGAAACTTTCCATGGACGTGCGCGACGGTTTTATCGATTCCATCGGCAACACGCCGTTGATCCGCCTCCGCCGCGCCTCCGAGGCCACCGGCTGCGAGATCCTGGGCAAGGCCGAATTCCTCAATCCCGGAAGCTCGGTCAAGGACCGGGCGGCGCTGTTCATCATCAACGACGCCGAGAAACGCGGCGTCCTCAAGCCCGGCGGCGTGGTCGTCGAGGGCACGGCGGGGAATACCGGCATCGGCCTGGCCCTGGTCGGCAACGCCCGCGGCTACCGCACGGTAATCGTCATCCCCGACACCCAGTCCCAGGAGAAGATGGATTTCCTGCGCCTCATCGGCGCCGAGGTGCGCGAGGTACCGGCCGTCCCCTACAAGGACCCCAACAACTACGTCCACGTTTCCGAACGGGTCGCCGAAGAGCTGGCCGAGACCGAGCCCAACGGGGTGCTGTGGGCCAACCAGTGGGACAACGTCGCCAACCGGGACGGCCACAGGCAGACCACGGGCCCCGAGATCTGGGAGCAGACCGACGGCAAGGTGGACGGCTTCATCTGCGCCGTCGGCACCGGAGGCACGTTGGGCGGCGTCAGCATGGCGCTGAAAGAGCGCAACGCCGACGTGGTCATCGGCATCGCCGACCCCATGGGCGCCGCGCTCTATCACTATTACACCCACGGCGAGCTGAAGTCCGAGGGGTCCTCGATCACCGAGGGCATCGGCCAGGGACGCATCACCAAGAACCTGGAGGGCGCCGTCGTCGACAAGGCCTACCAGATCCCCGACGAAGAGGCCGTGCCCATCGTTTTCGACCTGCTCGAACACGAAGGGCTGTGCCTCGGCGGGTCCAGCGGCATCAACGTGGCCGGCGCCATCCGCCTGGCCAGGGACATGGGCCCGGGCCATACCATCGTCACCATCCTCGCCGACTTCGGCTCGCGCTATCAGAGCAAGCTGTTCAATCCCGC
Organism: Pseudomonadota bacterium; assembly: GCA_022567015.1. Lineage (GTDB taxonomy): Bacteria > Pseudomonadota > Alphaproteobacteria > Rhodospirillales > 2-02-FULL-58-16 > JACZQZ01. The sequence goes on along the minus strand of JADFHR010000162.1, from coordinate 4,629 downwards.
ATTCCTGCGCTCCAAGAACCTGCCCGTGCCCGGTTGGCTGGAGTAGCCGTCCGCCGGCCCCACTGGCGCGCCGGCCGAAAAATTGACATTATCGTCGGTCTTCACGCCGCGTCCGACCCCCGCGGCCCCCGCGGGAACCACGCAGGGCTGTCCGATCCATGAAAAAAGACACCACCATCGTTACCGCCGGACGCCATCCCGACGACAATCACGGGATCGTCAACCCGCCGGTCTATCATGCCTCGACCATCCTCTATCCGACCGTCGCCGCCCTCGAGGAGGCGGCAAGGACGCCCTTCGACGGCGTGCGCTACGGCCGCCGCGGCACGCCGACGACGTTCGCCCTCGAAGAGGCCATGACCGCCCTGGAAGGGGGCTACCGGAGCATCGCCATGCCGTCCGGGCTGTCGGCCATCACCACGTCCCTGCTGGCCTTCCTGAAGGCCGGCGATCACCTGTTGATGGTGGACAGCGTCTACGATCCGACGCGCCGGTTCTGCGAGCGGATGCTGAGCCGGTTCGGCGTCGAAACCACCTATTACGACCCCCTGATCGGCGCCGGTATCGCCGCCCTGATGCGCCCCGACACCAAGGTGGTGTTCATGGAGTCCCCCGGTTCGCTCACCTTCGAGGTGCAGGACGTGCCCGCCATCGCCGCCGCCGCCCACGCCGGGGGCGCGGTGGCGATACTGGACAACACCTGGGCGACGCCGCTGTTCTTCAAGCCCTTCGATCACGGCGTCGACGTCTCCCTCCACGGCGCGACCAAGTACATCGTCGGCCACGCCGACGCCATGCTGGGGATCATCACGACCACGGAAGACGCCTTCCTGCCGGTCAAGCGGACGACCGCCGTGGTCGGCACCACCGTCGCCCCCGACGACTGTTACCTGGGCCTGCGGGGCCTGCGCACCCTCGGCGTGCGTCTGGCGCGGCACCAGGAAACCGCGTTGACCCTGGCCGGCTGGCTGGCGGCGCGGCCCGAGGTGGAGACGGTGCTGCACCCGGCCCGCGAAGGCTGCCCCGGCCACGACCTCTGGAAACGGGACTTCAGCGGCTCGTCGGGCCTGTTCGGCGTCGTCCTCAAGGACTACGGGAAGGACGCGGTGACGGCCATGCTCGACGGCATGGAGCTGTTCGCCATGGGCTACAGCTGGGGCGGATACGAAAGCCTGATCCTGCCCACCTACCCGGCGAAACACCGGTCCGCCACCGCGTGGTCGGCAACGGGCCCCAGCCTGCGCATCCACGCCGGGCTGGAAGACCCGGACGACCTGATCGCGGACCTGGAAAAGGGCCTGCAGCGCCTAATACCAAGGAGCGCTGATCATCACCCATAGAGACGCATTACCAGGGTTTTCGGCCAGGAGCGTGCGCTGTGACTTCTCCTTCTCCAGCCCGGTGACGGACGACCCTGCGGCGGATGACACGGATCGCTTCCCATGGCCCGAGGCCGTGAAAGAGGATGCCCGGTGCGCCATTCCGACGCTTTCATGAGCGCCCCATGAAACACCTTGGCGCATTCGATTACGTGATCGTCGGCGCCGGCAGCGCCGGCTGCGTCCTGGCCAACCGGCTGTCGGAAAACCCGGGGACGACGGTGGCCCTTCTGGAGGCGGGCGGGAAGGACAACTACATCTGGATCCATATCCCGGTCGGCTATCTCTATTGCCTGGGAAACCCCCGCACCGACTGGGGGTTTTCCACGGAGCCCGAGCCCGGCCTCAACGGCCGCACGCTCGGCTACCCGCGGGGACGCGTGCTCGGCGGCTGTTCGTCCATCAACGGCATGATCTATATGCGGGGCCAGGCCAGGGACTATGATCACTGGCGCCAGTTCGGCAATGCGGGCTGGAGTTGGGACGACGTCCTCCCCTACTTCCTGAAGTCCGAAGATCAGGGGGCCGTGGCCGCCGATCATATGCACGGAACCGGCGGCGAATGGCGGGTCGAGAAGCAACGGTTGAGTTGGGAGATTCTGGACGCCTTTCGCGATGCCGCCGCGCAAGCCGGAATCCCGAAGACCGACGATTTCAACCGCGGCAACAACGAGGGATGCGGGTATTTCCACGTCAACCAGCGCCGGGGCTGGCGCTGGAGCACCTCCAAGGCCTTTCTGCGCCCGGCCAGAAGCCGTCCCAACCTGCGCGTCCTGATCCACGCCCAGGTGAAGAAGATCCGCATCGACGGCGGACGGGCGACCGGCCTCGAGCTGCGCCTGGACGGGGAAGACGCCGTGATCGACGCCACCGCGGAGGTCATTCTCGCGGCCGGATCGATCGGATCCCCTCAGTTGCTGCAGCTCTCTGGTGTCGGTCCGGGATCTCTCCTGAAGGACCATGGGATCGACGTCGTTCACGACCTCGCGGGGGTCGGCGAAAACCTGCAGGACCACCTGCAAATCCGGTGTGCCTACAAGGTCCATGGGGTTCCGACCCTCAACGAGCGCTCCAACAGCCTTTTGGGGAAGATCGGCATCGGCCTCGAGTACGCCTTGTTCCGAACAGGTCCGATGTCGATGGCACCCTCGCAACTGGGCGCCTTCGCCCGGACCGATCCGGCCTTCGACACGCCGAATGTCGAATATCACGTGCAGCCACTCACTCTCGACAAGTTCGGCGAGCCCCTGCATCCGTTCCCTGCCTTTACCGCCAGCGTGTGCAACCTAAGGCCGGAAAGCCGGGGTCACGTCAGGATCAAGACCCCCGACCCGTTTGCCAAGCCGGCCATTCAGCCGAACTACCTGACGACGCCGGTGGATCGACGCATCGCCGCCGACTCGATCCGCCTGACGCGGCATATCATTGCGCAGCCCGCCTTGCAGAAATTCACCCCGGAGGAATTCAGACCGGGGGAAACCTTCCAGAATGACGATGAACTCGCCACCGCGGCCGGCGACATCGGCACCACGATCTTTCACCCGGTCGGCACCTGCAAGATGGGCCCGGATGGGATGGCGGTCGTCGATGAGCGCCTGCGCGTCCGGGGGCTCCGGGGCCTCCGGGTGGTGGATGCCTCGATCATGCCGGTGATCACCAGCGGCAACACGAACTCTCCGGTTATCATGATCGCCGAGAAAGCTTCCGACATGATCCGGGAGGACGCGAAATCCCGGTAACGGACTCGTCACGAATTTAAGGGTGATGGCGCCCGGGCCTGACGGCGGGCGCCACCGCGCTGACCACGAACAGAACCAGCGCCGCCACCACGATGGACGGCCCGGACGGCGTATCGAAGGTAAACGAGCCCCACAGTCCGCCGGCGACGGCGGCGCATCCGGCCACTGCGGCCAGGGCCGCCATCTGCTCCGGCGAGGCGGCCAGGCGCCGGGCGGCGGCGGCGGGGATGATCAACAGCGAGGTCACCAGCAGGACGCCCACCACCTTCATCGCCAGCGCCACGACGATCGCCAGCAGCACCATGAAGGCGAGGCGCACGGCGGTCACCGGCACGCCCTCGACGCGGGCCAGTTCCTCGTGCACGGTGGCCGCAAGAAGGGGCCGCCAGAGGAACGCCAACGCCGCCGCCACCACCGCGCCGCCGCCGTAGACCCAGGCGATGTCGCGGGCGCTGACGGCCAGGATGTCGCCGAACAGGTACGACATCAGGTCGATGCGCGGCGACTCCAGGAAGGCCACGGCGATCACGCCCAGCGCCAGCCCGCCGTGGGAGAGGATGCCGAGCAGGGTGTCGCCGGCCAGGCCCTGGCGCCGCTGCAGGACGACCAGGATCACCGCCACCGCGGCGCAGACGGCGACGATGCCCAGGTTGATGTCGATGCCGAGCAGGATTCCCAGCGCCACCCCCAACAGCGCCGCATGGGCCAGGGTGTCGCCGAAGTAGGCCATGCGCCGCCAGACGACGAAGGCGCCCAAGGGGCCGGCGATGACGGCGACGCCGAACCCGCCGGCCAGGGCGCGCACCAGAAAATCATCCATGATCCGGGGTCTCCGCCCGGCGGCGCCCGTCGTCGGGCTGCGGCGCCAACGGCAGCACGGCGCCGTCGGTGCCGTGCCGGTGGTCGTGGTCGTGATGGTAGACGGCGAACTGGCGCGCCACGTGTTCGCCGAACAGGGCCAGGTAGGCGGGATCGCGGGTCACCACTTCGGGCCGTCCGGCGCAGCAGACGTGCTGGTTGAGGCAGATCACCTGGTCGGCGGCCGCCATCACCAGGTGCAGGTCGTGGGACACCAGAAGGACGCCGCAGCCGCGCTCGTCCCGGATGCGCCCGATCAGACCGTAAAGGTCGGCCTGGCCGCTGACGTCGACGCCCTGCACCGGTTCGTCCAGCACCAGCAGGTCGGGATCGCGCGACAGCGCCCGCGCCAGCAGGACGCGCTGCAGCTCCCCGCCCGAGATGTCCCGCACCGGGCTGGTCAGGACCTGTGCCGCGCCCACCTCGTCGAGGATGGCCGCCCGCCGCGCCGCCCCTTCCCGGCCGCCGCGGCGAACCCCAAGGGCGAGAAACCGCTCCACCGTCAGCGGCAGGGTCGCATCCAGGGCCAGGCGTTGGGGCACGTATCCGACGCGCAGTCCGGGCCGGCGGAAGACGCGGCCGCGTTGGGGCCGCTGCAGACCCAGGATCACCCGCAGAAACGTCGTCTTGCCGGCGCCGTTGGGGCCGATCAG
>JADFHR010000161.1 GCA_022567015.1 Pseudomonadota bacterium | reverse complement strand
CACCACGTCCCGCAGCCGCGCGTCGGACGGCAACTTCCAGTACTCTATGGCGATTTGGGGCGCCGGCACGTTCTCATGCTTCCCGGCGTCGATCTCTTCCAGATACTGGGTGTAGCTGACCACCGCCTCTTCCTCGAAGTACCCGACGACCCGGTGCGCGGTCCTGGGCGAGATCAGGTAGAGCAGAAAGAACGCGTTGTAGAACGCCCCCTGGGCGAAGATGATCAAAAACCGCTCCAGCCGGCTGGGCTTTGCGATGTGGATGAAGGTCATCAGGTGCATGCGCTCGTTTTCGGCCTCGTCGAGCAGGGTGCGAATCCAGCCGTGGTCGTCCGTCATCAGGCGCAAGGACCTCAGGTGCTGCAACGCCCCGCCCACCATTCCAGGAACGGCGGCAACGGTTTCGAGGACGATGGCACGGTGGCCATAGCGCTTGGCGAAGAAGGTATCGGCGAAAAAACGCAGCATCTTGACGACGATGAGCGCGAAGTGGTCCGACAGGTTCTCGGGCTGATGGTGCCGTGAAAGGTCGACGGCGCCGTCGTTCACGGTCGGCATGGGACACCTCCTCGCCGAAAATGCCCGGATGAGGTTGCCGACCGTAGCACGAAAGGCGGGCCGGGGGCGAGCCCATCCCCGGTCCGGCGGCGTTCCCGCGCCGCGTTCAGGCGTTGGCCGTCGTCGGATCGATCATGCACTTGATCTCGGTAATCTTATTCGCCGGAAAGCCCGATATCTCCGCGTGCTTCAGGACCATGGCCTCGTCGGTGGCAAGGTAGACGCAGAAGGTCTTGTCGCCGGCCACATAGGAATGCTGCCACTGGATGTCGGGGGCAAGCTGGCGTAGCACCTCGTTGGACTTTTGCGCCGCTTCCCGGAGCTGTTCGCGCTCGAACGTGCCGATTTCAGGGATGTCGCGCTCGATGACAAACATGCGCATGGGTCTCTCCTCGTCGTTGGTGGCCGGGCGACGGCGCGCCGCGGAATATCCGCCCTCTCGCCGAGGGACGGGCTGCTTGCAGCGGCGATTATGGCGTGGTCTCCCGATCGCCACAATGGGGCGGCGCGCGCCGCCGGACGCCCCTGCCGTGGACCGGGCTAATCCGGCAGGGTCACCGTAATCTTGATCGACGCATACCATGCGGCGAGGTCGTCGATATCGGCGTCGGAGAGGTTCCTGGCGATGATACTCATGATCTGGTGGGTGCGTTTCCCGGCGCGGTAGTCGCTTAGCTGCTTCGCCAGATACCATTCGTTCTGGCCCGCCAGGTTGGGCGCGTTCGGTACCCGGCTCATCCCGTCGATGCCGTGACAGGTGACGCAGGCCCGGGTTTTTTCTTTTCCCGCCACGGGATTCCCCGCGGCCGCGGCGGATGCGAAAGCGGCCATCACGGCGAAGGCCCCAAGGGCGGCCCATCGGACCGGTGCCTCGATGCGTGGTGTCGCCGGCATGGGTTCCATACCCCTTTGCTTCACGGAGGACATGATCCGCAAGGCCGCCCCTAATACCAAGGGACGCTGATCATGACCCATAGAGACGACTTACCAAGGTTTTCGGCCCTAAGCGTGCGCTGTGGCGATGCCCCGCATCGCGAAGCGTGCGCGACGCCGTCCGAAAGCCTTGGTAAGCCGCCGTTGCGGTCGCGTATGCGGCCCGTCGGAGGGCGTCGAAAAGTTTTGACGATGTGGGGCATCGCCTGCAACATTTCTCCTGCCCGACGAGCCGCCTACGCGATCTCTATGAGTCATGATCAACGATCCTTGGTATAACCCGGGCCACCTACATTTTCATCATCTTGAAATGCAGCAGGTCGGCGGCCAGGGCGGAGCCGCGCGCCGCGTCCGCCTTGGCGATGGCGCGGGCGTGGTCGTAGGCCCCTTGCGGCTTTGCGTGATTGTGCTTGCCACTGGCGAGGGCCGTCTTGGCGTCGTCGAGCAGCGCGTGCACGAGCGCCATTTGGTCCTTCGGCATCTTCTTCGACATGCCGCCCTTCATGTCCCCGGTGACCTTGTCGATGATCGCCTGGGCGTCGGCGAAGTGTTTGGGGCATTCGAACGCCTGGGCGCCCAAGGGCATTTGAAACGCAATTGCCGCGGCGGACGCGGCCAGCAACCATTTAACTTTCATGTTCCCCTCTTTGGTTTTCAGCCGGGCTTCCCCGGATGACCACTTGCGATAACCGGCAGCATAGCAAATAGGGCGGTCGAAGGCGAACCCGGTCCTGATCCGGCCGCCGGCATTGCGATCCCTTCCCTTCGTCGAGCCAATTTTGCGATCGAAAGCCCGGCCAGCGACCTTTTCGCGCTGCGGGAGCACACCCGCGCGCGCCTCGGCCCATGTGTAGCGAACGTCTGAAAAGGGCCGGACCCGGTAGTTCGCCGAGTTGGTTACGGTTTGCCGGTGTGGACCTGTGAGCGGACATCGCCACGCGCAACACCGGTTAATGAGTCCTACGCAAACGCCCGGAACCGCGCCGTGCCGTCGCGCCGGATCTGGTCCACCAGGTCGACCTCCCAATCCAGGTATTGCCGCATCGCCCCCTCCGTGCCGCCGTCCAGGTCGTAGGGGCGGTACCAGACGTCGTCGGTGGCGTCGGCGGCGTGGGTCAGACCGTCCTCGAGTTCAAGGCCCGCCGCCCGCCAGGCCCGGGTGCCGCCGTCGAGCACCTTGACCGCGCGGCCCCCCGCGGCCGCCTCCGGCGCCGCCAGGCGGGCGCACACCCCTTCCGGCGAGGTCAGCACCACCAGGGGCGTTTCGGGCAGGGCGCCCAGGTTGCCGGGCAGGCGCGCGCGGACGGCGAACCAGGCGCCGGGAATGTGGCCCGGGCGGTAGCTCCGGCTGTCGGCGAGGTCGACGACGGCTGCATCATTCGCCTCCAGCAGGGCGGCGAGCACTTCGGGCGTCACCGTTTCGCATTCGAGCCCCTCCAGGCCGGGAACGTGGGCCCGGTGTTCCCCTTCGACCAGCGGCCCCGCCGCCAGGGCGTCCTCCAGCACAAAGACGTCGTTCCAGCCCATCTGGATCAGCCAGGACGCGGTCATCTTCGCCCGCACGCCGTCGCTGTCGATGAGCACCAGGCGGGCGCCGCGGACGCCGACGGTGCGGTCGGTGGCCTGGACAAGCTGCCCTCCGGGCGCCGGCAGCGCGCCCGCGAGGTGGCCGGCCGCGTATTCTTCGGGGGTGCGCACGTCGAGCAGGAAAAGGCTGCGGTCGTCGTCCTGCCGCCAGGCGTCGAGCGTGGCGTGATCAAGCGTGCGCACGCCGGACCGGTCGGCGATGCGCGACGCGGCCGCCCGCGCCCGTTCCAGCCCGTCGGCCGAGACCGCCGGCGGGGCGCGGTCCATGCCCCGTTCGAGATCGAAACCGGCCAGGTGCCAGCCCATGGTGCCGTTCTCCAGGGCCACCACCCGGTTGGCGACGCCGGCGTTGATCAGCGACTGGGCGCCGATGATGCTGCGCGTCCGCCCGGCGCAGTTGACGACGATCATTGTGTCGGCCGAGGGCGCGATGTCGTGGATGCGATAGACCAGCTCGGCGCCCGGTACGCTGAGCGCGCCGGGGATGTTCATGACCTGGAATTCCGCCATCGGCCGGCTGTCGAGCACCACCATGTCGGCGCCCGCGTCGATCAGCCCCTTCAGCTCGGCGGCCGGGATGTGGGGCGTTGCGCGAGCGGCCTCGATGAACTCGCCGAACGCCTTGGAGGGCACGTTGACGCCGGAGAAGACCTCGAAGCCGGCGGCCTTCCAGGCCTCGACGCCGCCGTCGAGACAGGACAGGTCGCCATAGCCGAAGGCCGACAAACGCTCCGCCGCGCGGGCGATCAGGTCATCGTCCCCGGCGCCGGCCGAGAGCACGACGGGAACGGTGCGCCGCGGCACCAGGTCGCGGATGCGCAACTCCAGGCGGCTCAGGGGCAGGGGCACGGCAAACAACAGGTGCCCTTGCGCGAACCGCCCTTCCTCGCGCACGTCGAGAAGCGCCAGTTCGCCGCCGTCGGCGATCATGGCGCGCAACCGGGCGGCGCCGACGGGGCGTGCCGACGGCGGGCTCATGTCAGGCCGGCCTGATGTTCTGGGTCGCCGGGAACACCTTGTAGGTCCCCTCGGCGGTATCGAACATGATGCGTTGGTGCAACTGTTCCAGGGCCAGTCCGTACAGGTGCAGGTGCACCGTCGGGGAGTCCCCGGTCACGTGGATGGAATGGATGTCGTCCGGCATCAACGTCACCCCGGTGCCGTGGGTGACCGTGAACTCGCCGGACGGACGCACCTCGCCCCGGCCCGCGACCGAGCCGTCGTCGACGCGCTCGTAGAACACGTTGTGCTCGTCGCCGTGGACGCCGACGATGACCGCCCATGTGGTGTGGTTGTGCGGCGGCACCGACTTGCCGGGCGCGCCGGCCGAGGCATAGAGCGCGAAACGGTGGTCCGCGTCCTCGGCCAGGCGGTAGATGACGCCCGTGCCGTCCTCCGCGTTCACCGGAAAATCGCCGAGGGGGAACAGCTCCCGCCGCCCGGCCAGTTCCACCAACAGGCCCTTGATCGCGTCCAGGGCGTCCGGCGTCACGCCCCGGTCGCGCTCGACGGCGCGGACCTTGTCGATGGTGCCGGCGACGGCTTCGCTGCGTTGCTTCCGCGTGTCCATTCTCTCACTTCCTCCCGGGCCGGCGAGAGTAGCAGCCGGCGGCGGCGTCAGGCAACGCCGGGGTGGCGGCGGCTCACGTCGCCTCCTGTCCGTCGAGCGGAACCTGCTCGCGCACCCGGCGCAAGGGGTTGCGCATGAGGAATGCCAGGGGCACGCAGACCAGGACGATCACGCTCAGCAGCCGGAAATCGTTGATGTAGGCGATGAGGTCGGCCTGTCTGGCGATCTCCGCATTGAGGGCGGCGAGGCCGGCCGGATCGGTCAGGCTCCAGGCCTCGGGCAGGGGCACGTGGGCGAGGGCCTTGTTGAAGGGCGTCACGTATTCGACCAGGACGGAATGGTTGGCCTGGGAGTTGCGGACCAGGTAGGCGACGAGCACGGAAACGCCGACGCTCTTGCCGATGTTGCCGCTGAGCGCGTAGAGGCTGGTGCCCACGTCCCGCTGGCCGGGCGCCAGCGTCGAGAACGTGGCGGTGGTCAGGGGCACGAAGAAGAACCCGAAGCCGATACCCTGGAGGGCGTTGACGATGACGATGTGGGTCGGGGTGACGCTCGGCGTGAAGGTGGACATGTGCCACATGGTGAGCGCCGCCACGACCATGCCGAAGGCGATCAGGCGGCGCGGATCCACATGCCGGACCAGCCGCCCGGCGATGATCGCCGCGACCATGGTGGCGAGCCCGCGCGGCGCCATCACCAGCCCCGTGGTGATCACCGGGTACCCGGCCAGGTTCTGCAGGAACTGAGGCACCAGCGCCAGCATGCCCAGCAGCATGACGCCGAAAAGGGCCTTGAGGACCAGCCCGACGACGAAGTTGAGGTCCTTCAAGACCGCGGGATCGATGAACGGCCGGCGCGAGGTCCAGGTGTTGATGGCGAACAGGTAAAACCCCAACGCCGCCAACCCGGCCGCGATGACGATTTCGGGGGTGGAAAACCAGTCCAGGCGCTCGCCCCTGTCCATCATCAGTTGCAGCGCCACCAGGCCGAGGGCGAGCATGATGTAGCCCGTATACCCGAAGGGACCGTCCCGCCGTCCCCTGGTCTTGGGGATCAACACCCAGGTCATGGCGAAGGCGAGCAGTCCGATGGGCAGGTTGAGGAAGAAGACCCAGCGCCAGCTGTAGTATTCCACGATGTAGCCGCCGAGGGTCGGGCCCAATACCGGCCCGAACATGATGCCCACGCCCCACCACGCCATGGCCATGCCGTACTCCTCGCGCGGGTAGACGTCGAAAAGCATGGACTGGGACAGGGGAACCAGGGCGGCGCCGAAGAACCCCTGGACAAAGCGCAGGATCAGGAGCTCGGTGAGGGAATCGGACAGGCCGGAGAACATCGAGGCGGTGGTGAAGCCGGCGATGGCGATCAGGAACAGCCGCCGGCGCCCGATCAGGCCGCTGAGCACGCCGGAAAGCGGCGTCATGATGGCGACGGCGATGAGATAGGAGGTGAGCACCCAGGAAATCTGGTCCTGGGCGGCGGACAGGGTGCCCTGCATGTGGTGCAGCGACACGCTCATGATCGACGAATCCAGGACCTGCATCAGCGGCCCGAGCACGACGGCAACGGTGATCAGACCCCGGCGCGCCACCGGGGCGTCGCCGGCGGGCGGCGTCATGGGCCGCCCTTGATCCAGGCGAGAGCCGAGGTGACGAAGGCGGGCAGGGTGCGCTCGTAGCCGGTGTCGATATCGACGATGACGCTCATGCCGGCGCGCAACGGCGGGTCGGCCGCGGCCCCCGTGAGCTCCAGGCGCACGGGCAGCCTCTGCACCACCTTGACCCAGTTCCCCAGGGCGTTCTGCGGCGGCAGCAGGGCGAACTCGGCGCCGGTCGCCGGGCTGATGCTGGCGACGACGGCCCGCCGCACCCGGTCGGGATAGGCGTCGATGCGGACCACGGCCTCCTGGCCGACGCGCACGTGGGTCAGGTCCGTCTCCTTGAAGTTGGCCCGGATCCACACGTAGCCGGTGCGCACGATGCTGAACACCGGTTCGCCGGCCTTCACGTATTCGCCCGGCTGAAGGTCGAAGTTGGTGACGATTCCGGCGGCCGGGGCAAACACCCGGACGCGGCGCAGATCAAGGGCCGCCTGGTCGCGCGCCGCCATCGCCTCGCGAACCCGCGGATGATCGTCCACGGGCAGATCGGGAGAGCCGTCCAGTTGCGCCAGGATGCGCGCGATGTCCTGTTGAATGGCGATCAGGCGCTCGCGCGCCGTCATCAGGTAGCGCCGGGCCTCGTCGAATTTCGACTGGGACACGATGCCCTTGGCGATCAACTGCTTTTGCCGCCCGAACTGGCGCCGGAAGTATTCGACGTCGCTTTCAGCAAGCCTGTATTCGGCCTTTTTCTGCCGGTGCGAGGCGCGCAGCGCCACGATTTCCTGGCGCACGGCGTCCCGGCGCGCCTCGGCGCTGGCGAGGGCGATGCGGAACGGCTCCCCGTCGAGGCGGAACAGAAGCTGGCCGGCGTCGAGGCGGTCGTTCTCGCCCACGGCCACGTGCACGACCCGCGCCGAAAGGTCGGAGCTTACGGCGATCATTTCGGACTTGACGTAGGCGTTCTCCGTGGACGCGTACCGGCCCCCGGTCACGTAGTAATAGCCGCCCGCCACGGCGAGGACCGCCGGCCCCGCCACCGACAGCAGGGTCAGCCCCAGGGCGCGTCCGACCCCGCGCCGGCGCAGCCTCGGCGGAGCGCTTTTGTCCGTGTCGCTCATCTCATACCAAGGGGCGCTGATCATGACTCATAGAGATCGCGTAGGCGGCTCGTCGGGCAGGAGGAAAGTTGCAGGCGATGCGGCGCATCGTCGAAACTTTTCGACGCCCTCCGACGGGCCGCATAC